>DATFKM010000310.1:0-12438 GCA_035268645.1 Paracoccaceae bacterium
AACCGGAGACCCTGCGATGACCCGTGTCCTCGAGGCGCCGGACGGCGCCGAGCCCTCCGCCCGCCGCGACGGCGAGACCGTCCTGTCCAACGCCCGGCTGGTCACGCCGGAGGGCGTTCGGCCCGGCGCGCTCCTGATCCGGGACGGGCGCATCGCCGACCTTTCCGGCGCGACGGCGGTGCGCGGGGCCGAGGACATGGAGGGCGACCTGCTGGCGCCGGGCCTGGTGGAGCTGCACACCGACAACCTCGAGGGACACATGGAGCCCCGGCCGGGCGTGCGCTGGCCGCAGGCGGCGGCGGTGGTGGCGCACGACGCCGAGTTCGCCTCGGTCGGGGTGACGACGGTGTTCGACGCGGTGCGCGTCGGCTCGGTGCTGTCGTTCCGCAAGGCCAACTACGGCGCCTACGCGCGCGAGGCGGCCGACGCGATCCTGCGGCTGAAGCGGGAGGGGGCGCTGCGGATCTCGCATCTGCTGCACCTTCGGGCCGAGATCTGCTCGGAGACGCTGCTGGAGGAGATGGACGCGTTCGGCCCGGAGGACGGGATCCGCATCGTGTCGCTGATGGACCACACGCCCGGCTTCCGGCAGTTCCGCGACGTGGAGAAGCTGCGCGCCTATCACGAGGGCAGGTACGGGCGCGCGAACATGGATTTCGACGCCTATCTCGCCTTCCTCGCGGACCTGAAGGCCAAGGTCGGCCCGGAGCACGAGGCGGGCGCCGTGGCGCGGGCCAAGGCCCTCGGCGCGACGCTGGCGAGCCATGACGACACCGACGCGGCGCATCCCGCCGTCTCGGCCGCTCACGGCGCGCGGATCGCGGAGTTCCCGACGACGCGGGAGGCGGCGGAGGCGAGCCGGGCGCACGGCCTCGCGGTCCTGATGGGGGCGCCGAACCTGCTGAGGGGCGGCTCGCACAGCGGCAACGTGGCGGCGGCGGAGCTGGCCGAGGCCGGGCTGCTCGACATCCTCTCCTCCGACTACGCGCCCTCCTCGCTGCTGATGGGCGCGCTCCGGCTGGGCGAGCTCTGGGGCGACGTCGCGCGGGGCTTCGCGACGGTGACGAGCGCGCCGGCGGCGGCGACGGGGCTGGACGACCGAGGACGCCTGGCGCCGGGGCTGCGCGCGGATCTGGTGCGCGTCGCGGACCGTTTCGAGGCGCCGGTGGTGCGCGGCCTCTGGGTCGCGGGCCGGCGCGTCTGACGCCGCGGGCCGGGGGGTCCGGCCGGCCCCTCGCGGCTTGCGCCGCGTCGGCCCCGCCCGAACTCCCCCGGCCCGCGTTCAGACGAAGAGGCGCACCAGCCAGGGCGCGATCAGCGCCGTCGCCACCGCGTTCAGCCCCATGCCGAGGCCCGCCCAGGCGCCGGTCTCGGGGTGCACGTCGTAGGCGCGGGCGGTGCCGATGCCGTGGGCGGCGACGCCGAGGGCGAAGCCGCGGGCGCGGCGGTCGGTGACGCCGATCAGGCTCAGGAGGGGCGTCGCCGTCATGGCGCCGAGGACGCCGGTGAGGATCACCAGCACCGCCGCGAGGGTGGGCGAGCCGCCGAGCCGCTCGGCGACGCCCATCGCGACCGGCGCGGTGGCGGATTTCGGGGCGAGGGCGAGCAGCGTCTCCGGCCCCGCGCCGAGGGCGGCGGCGATCGCGAGGGCCGAGAGCCCGCCGACGAGCGCCCCCGCGGCGAGCGCGGCGAGCAGGGGCGCCGCGGCGCGGCGGGCGCGGGGCCATTCGCGGGCCAGCGGCCAGGCGAGCGCGACGGTGGCGGGTCCGAGCAGGAAGTGCACGAACTGCGCCCCCTCGAAATAGGTCTCGTAGGGCGTGCCGGTGAGCCAGAGCAGCAGCGCCAGCGCCCCGACCGCGGGGGGCGCGGGATTGGCGAGCGGGTGGCGGCCCGTCGCCTGCGAGAGCTCGTCGGCGAGGACGAAGGCGATCAGGGTGGCGGCGAGCCAGACCAGCGGACCTTCGGAGAGATAGGCCCAGATCTCCGCGAAATCGGTCATTCGGCGTCCCCGAGGGCGCGGGCGGTCCAGCGGAAGGCGAGGGCGCCGGCGACGATGGCGGCCGCCGTGGAGACGACGAGGGCGGCGCCGAGGGCGACCGCCTCCTCGCCGAGCCGGCCGAGATGGCCGACGACGCCGACGCCGGCCGGCACGAAGAGCAGGCCGAGGCGCGAGACGACGGCTTCGGCCGCGGGGCGCGCGAGGGCGTCGGCGCGGGCTGCGACGAGGCAGAGCGCGAGGGCGAGGGCCATGCCGACGACCGGGCCGGGGACCGGCAGGGCGAGGGCGCGGGCGGCGGCCTCTCCGGCGAGCTGGAGGGCGAGAAGGAGGGCGAAACCTCGGATCATGGCGCGGGGACCTTTCGTAGGGGCGGTCGGACGAGGGACGGGGTCGGCGCGGGCGGCCGAGTGTCGTTTCGGGGCGCCGCGCTCTCGTCGGCGTCCCGCGGGGCGGCCGCTTGCCAGCCCCGCGGGGCGCGGCTAGCGTCCGGGTCCGCAGCGAACCGAACGACGGCTCTTCCCGCCATGCCCGCCCCCCATCTTTCCGCCCTCGACCACGTCGTGCTCACCGTCGCCTCGATCGACGCCACCTGCGCCTTCTACAGCCGGGCGCTGGGCCTCGAGGTCGAGGTCTTCCACGGGGCCGACGGCGCGCGCCGGCATGCGCTGCGCCTGCCGGACCAGAAGATCAACCTGCACCAGGCGGGCGCCGAGTTCGAGCCGAAGGCGGGGCGGCCGACGCCGGGCTCGGGCGACCTGTGCCTGATCACCGAGGCGCCGATCGAGGCCTGGGTCGAGCATCTGGCGGCCAAGGGCGTTCCGGTGCTGGAGGGGCCGGCGCCGCGGACCGGCGCGCGGGGGCCGATCCTCTCGATCTATCTGCGCGATCCGGACGGCAATCTGATCGAGATCGCCCGCTATTCGGAGCCCTCCGTCTGAGCGGCGCGGCCCCGGGGCTTGGCGCCCCGCGCCGCGCCGCCTAGGCTCCGCTCGATCGCATCGGCGCGAGGGAGGGGCGGCATGCCCGAGGACCAGGCCCCCGGGGCCGGCGAGACCGCGGCGCGCGAGGCGAGGCCCCGCGTCGCCAAGACCACCTGCTACATGTGCGCCTGTCGCTGCGGCATCGACGTGCATCTGGTCGACGGGCCCGAGGGGCGCCCGGCGGTGCGCTACATCGAGGGCAACCGCGACCATCCGGTGAACCGGGGCGTGATCTGCGCCAAGGGCTCGGCCGGGATCATGCAGCACCTGAGCCCGGCGCGGCTGCGGGCGCCGCTGAAGCGGACGGGGCCGCGCGGCTCGGGCGAGTTCGAGGAGATAAGCTGGGAGGAGGCGCTGGAGACGGCGCGGTCCTGGCTGGCGCCCCTGCGGGAACGCGCGCCGGAGAGGCTGGCCTTCTTCACCGGCCGGGATCAGTCGCAGTCCTTCACGGGCTGGTGGGCGCAGATGTTCGGCACGCCGAATTTCGCGGCGCATGGCGGCTTCTGCTCGGTCAACATGGCGGCGGCGGGGATCATGACGCTCGGCGGCGCGTTCTGGGAGTTCGGGACCGCCGACTGGGAGCGCTGCGAGTACTTCATGCTGTTCGGGGTCGCGGAGGACCACGACTCCAATCCGATCAAGATGGGGCTGGGCAAGCTGAAGGCGCGGGGGGCCAAGGTGGTCGGCGTGAACCCGGTGCGGACCGGCTACAACGCGGTGGCGAGCGAGTGGGTCGGGATCACGCCGGGGACGGACGGGCTGTTCGTGCTGTCGCTGGTGCGCGAGCTGATCCGGTCGGGCGAGATCGATCTGACCTACCTGATCGAGCGGACCGACGCGCCCTGGCTGGTGGTGGAAGATCCGGGCGCGGCCGATCACGGCCTGTTCGCGCGGGGCGGGGACGGCGAGGCGCTGGTGGCGGACCGCCGGGACGGGGCGCTGCGGCGCTGGGACGATCCGGAGGCGAAGCCGGCGCTGCGCGGGCGCTTCGAGGCGGGCGGGCGGCCCTGCCGGCCGGTGTTCGAGCTGATGGCGGAGCGGTATCTCTCCGACGCCTACGCGCCCGAGGCCGTGGCGGAGACCTGCGGCGTGCCGGCGGCGACGATCCGCCGGATCGCGGCGGAGCTGGCGCATGTCGCCTTCGAGCGGGCGGAGACGATCCCGTATCGCTGGACGGACTGGAGGGGGGTGGAGCACGACCACGTCGTCTCGCGGCCCGTCGCGTTCCATGCGATGCGCGGGGTCTCGGCGCACGCCAACGGGTTCCAGACCTGCCGGGCGCTGCACATCCTTCAGTGTCTTCTGGGGGCGATCGAGGTTCCGGGCGGGTTCCGGTTCAAGCCGCCCTATCCGAAACCGCTGGAGGCGCATCCGAAGCCGCATGGCGACGCGGCGCCGGGGGCGCCGCTGGCGGGGCCGCATCTGGGCTTTCCGAGGGGGCCGGAGGATCTGCTGCTCGACGCCGAAGGGCGCGCGCAGCGGATCGACAAGGCGTTTTCCTGGGAGGCGCCGATCTCGGCCCATGGGCTGATGCACATGGTCATCAGCAACGCGGTGGCGGGGGATCCGTATCCGATCGACACGCTGTTCCTCTACATGGCGAACATGGCGTGGAACTCCTCGATGAACACGTCGGGCGTGATGGAGATGCTGACGCGCAAGGGCGATGACGGGGAGTACGCGATCCCGCGGATCATCTATTCCGACGCCTACTCGTCGGAGATGGTGGCCTTCGCCGACCTGATCCTGCCCGACACCACCTATCTCGAGCGGCACGACTGCATCTCGCTTCTCGATCGGCCGATCAGCGAGCCGGATGCGGCGGGGGACGCGATCCGATGGCCGGTGGTCGAGCCGGAGCGGCCGGGGCATGCCGGCGTGCGGGGGTTCCAGTCGGTGCTGCTGGACCTCGGCGCGCGGCTGGGGCTGCCGGGGATGGTCGACGACGAGGGGCGGGCGAAATACCGCGACTACGCCGACTACATGGTGCGGCACGAGCGGCGGCCTGGGATCGGGCCGCTCGCCGGCTGGCGCGGCGACGGCGAGAGCCAAGGGCGCGGGGCGCCGAACCCGGAGCAGATCGAGCGCTACAAGGCGAACGGCGGCTTCTGGCAGGCGCATGTCCCCGAGGAGGCGCGCTGGATGCGGCCCTGGAACAAGGCCTGGTGGGACTGGGCGGTGGAGATCGGGCTGGTGGATGCGCCGCAGCCCTACGTCTTCCACCTCTGGGCGGAGCCGTTGGCGAAGTTCCGGTTGGCGGCGGAGGGGCACGGCGACCGCGTGCCGCCCGAGGCGTTGCGCGAGCGGCTGCGCGAGGCGATGGATCCGCTGCCCGACGGGCGGCCGCCGGGGGCGGAGGATGCGCGATATCCGCTGCACGCGGTGACGCAGCGTCCGGCTGCGATGTATCACGCCTGGGGCTCGCAGAACGCCTGGCTCAGGCAGATCCACGGTGAGAACCCGATCTACGTGCCCGGCGCGCTCTGGCGCGAGCATGGCCTCGAGGAGGGCGACTGGATCGCGGTCGAGAGCGCGCATGGCCGGATCGAGGCGCCGGCGGTCTTGATGGAGGCCGTCAACGCGCGGACGCTCTGGACCTGGAACGCGATCGGCAAGCGGCCGGGGGCCTGGGCCTTGCGGGAGGACGCGCCGGAGGCGCGGCGGGGGGTGCTGCTGAACCACCTGATCCACGAGCTGCTGCCGCCGAAGGGGGACGGGATGCGCTGGTCGAACTCGGACCCGGTGACGGGGCAGGCGGCCTGGTACGATCTGCGCGTCAGGATCGAGAGGGTTGCGCCGCGCGCGCGGTCCGCGCCGGAGGTGGGGCGGCAGGCTTCGCCGGTCGGCGTCGGGCCGGAGGTCGTGGCCTACGACGGGAAGGGGACGACGTGACCTCGCTTCCGGCCGAGTCCGCGGTGAAGCTGGGGCTGGTGATCGACCTCGACACCTGCGTCGGCTGCCATGCCTGCGTGATCTCCTGCAAGGAATGGAACACCGGGACGGGGGGCGCGCCGCTGTCGGACGTCGACGCCTATGGCGAGGCGGAGGGGACGTTCCTGAACCGGGTGCATTCCTTCGAGGTGGTGCGGGACGACGCGCCGCCGATGGTGGTGCATCTGCCGAAGTCGTGCCTGCATTGCGACGACGCGCCCTGCGTGACGGTCTGCCCGACGGGCGCCTCGTTCAAGCGGGGCGAGGACGGGATCGTGCTGGTGAACGAGGACACCTGCATCGGCTGCGGCCTATGCGCCTGGGCCTGCCCCTACGGCGCGCGGGAGATGGACCGGACGGCGGGGGTGATGAAGAAGTGCACGCTCTGCGTCGATCGGGTGACCTCGGAGACGCTGCCGGAGGCGGACCGGGTTCCGGCCTGCGTGCGGGCCTGCCCGGCGGGGGCGCGGCATTTCGGGGATCTGAACGATCCCGAGGATCCGGCGGCGCGGCTGAGCGCGGCGCGAGGGGGGATGGACCTGATGCCCGAGCAGGGCACGCGGCCGGTGAACCGGTATCTGCCGCCGCGGGAGCGGGACGAGGGAACCGTCGTCAACCTCGTCGCCCTGGCGGACCCCGCGGAGGACGCGGAGGCCGGGGGCGGCCTCCGCTGGCTCGACCGGGCGCTGGCGAAGCTGGGGTGAGCGCATGCATCCGGCGCCGTCGCTGATCGTCTTCACCACGCTTTCGGGGCTGGGCTTCGGGCTGATCGCCTGGCTCGGCTTCGGGGTTCACGGCGCGGCCCCCGGCTGGGTCGTGCTCAGCTTCTGCGGGCTGGCCTTCGTGCTCGCCTCGGCCGGGCTGCTGGCCTCGCTCGGACATCTGGGCCATCCGGAGCGGGCATGGCGGGCGCTGTCGCAGTGGCGGTCGTCGTGGCTCAGCCGCGAGGGGGTTCTGGCGGTGGCGACGCTGGGCGTGTTCGCGGTCTATTCCGCGCTCTGGGGCTTCGGGGGCGAGCGGGTGGTCTGGCTCGGCCTGCTCGCCTCGGCGCTGGCGCTGGCGACGGTGGCGGCGACGGCGATGATCTACGCCTCGATCCGGGCGGTGCCGCGCTGGCGGCACTGGTCGACGCCGGCGCTCTTCTTGGCGCTGGCGCTGGCGGGCGGGGCGCTTCTGGCGGGGCGCACGAGCGTCGGGGCGGGCCTTCTGCTGGTGGCGCTGGTGGTTCAGGTGCTGCATTGGCGGCGCGGCGACGTGGCCTATGCCGAGGCGGCCTCTGACATGGGCACGGCGACGGGCCTCGGCGCGCGGGGGCGCGTGCGGCTGCTCGAGGGGCCGCACACCGGGGCGAGCTACCTGACCGACGAGATGGTGCACCGGGTCGGGCGCCGGCGGTCGAAGGCGCTGCGGCGGATCGCGATCGTCCTCGGCTTCGTGCTGCCGGCGGTCGTGTTCCTGACGCTGGAGGCGTGGCCGGCCAAGCACACGGTCGCCGGGCTGGCGGTGCTGGCGCATGTGGCGGGCGTCGCGGCCTCGCGCTGGCTGTTCTACGCCGAGGCGGAGCACGTCGTGGGGCTGTATTACGGCCGCGCGGCGGGCTGATCCGCCGCGCGGCGCCCGGGTCACTCGGTCGCGCGGGCGGCGATCGCCTCGAAGATGGCGTCGAGTTCGGCGGCGACTTCGGCGAGTTGGATGCCGCCCTCGGCGAGATAGGGGCCGAAGACGTGGCTCGGCGTCTTCCAGGCGAGGATCGCGCCCTCGCCGGTCTCGCGGACGTGGAAGCGGATCGGCGCCTCGATCATCGACGCGCGCGAGGCGCGGAGGGCGCGCACCGCGAAGTCGTTGCGGAACACGCCGAGGACGCGGTCGCCGGGGATCTCGACCCCGCGGGAGGCGGCGACCTCGGTGGGGCCGGCCTCGGTCACGAGGCCCATCTCCTCGGCCCGGATCGCCTCGCGGAGGCGGGGCAGGAATTCGGCGTAGGGGATTTCGGTCGCGATGACGCGGTGGCCCTCCCGCGTCTCCTGCGCCGTGGCGGGAAGCGCGAGGAGAAGGGCGAGGGCGAAGGCGACGAGACGGATCATGGTGCGGCTCCTGCCGGTTGCGGTGAGAGGGGGACGTCCATGCCGAGACGGGCGCGAAGCGCGGTTCCGGCGAACGAGCCGAGAAAGCCCCAGAGCAGCCACCAGGCGCCGTGCAGGGAGCCCGAGACCAGCCCGCCGAGATAGGCGCCGATGTTGCACCCGTAGGCGAGGCGCGCGCCGTAGCCCATCAGGAGGCCGCCGAGGACGGCGGTGACGAACTGGCGGCCGGTCAGCCGGCGCACGGGCGCGAAGCGTCCGGCGGCCCCGGCGGCGCCGAGGGCGCCGGCGACGATGCCGAAATTCATCACCGAGGTCGCGTCGGCGAACACCGGCCGCGCGAGCGAGGCGGCGCGCCAGCCGGACCAGTAGCTCCAGGTCTCGACCGGCCAGCCGGCGGCGGCGGCGAGCTTGGCGCCCCAGAGCGCGAAGCCGGAGGTCACGCCCCAGGGACGGCCGAGGACGAGAAAGCACGCCCAGCAGACGGCGGCGAGGGCGAGGGCGCCGGCCAGCAGCGACCACGGGCCGCGGAGGAGGCTTTCGGTGCGGCGCGGCGCCTCGAGCGCGCCGTGGGCCCGGCGCTCCCACGCCAGGGTGGCGGCGCCGAGCGTGCCGAGGCCGGCGAAGAGCGCCGCGAGGGCGGGCAGCGGCCCGCCCGTCTCGGCCAGCAGCGAGACGCCGGCGCGGGTGCGGGGCAGCGCGCTCCAGAGGTCCCAGTGGGCGGTGGCGAGGACGCTGCCCCCGACGAAGGCGGCGAGCGTGACGAGCATCCGCGTGGAGCCGCCGCCGACGGTGTAGAGCGTGCCCGAGGCGCAGCCCCCGCCGAGCTGCATGCCGACGCCGAACATCGCCGCGCCGAGGGCGGAGGCGACGCCGATCGGCAGGATCCAGCCGTTCATGGGCATGCCGAGGGCGTCGCCCCAGGCCATCATCGGGTAGGAGAGGGCGCAGGCGGCCCCGATCAGGACGAATTGCGCGCGGAGGCCCGCGCCGCGGCGTTCGCGGACGAGGCGGCGCCAGGCGGCGGTGAAGCCGAAGCCCGCGTGGTAGAGCGCGACGCCGGCGACGGCGCCGATCGCGGCGGCGGCGGCGAGACGGGCGCCGCCTTCGGCTCCCGCACGGACGGCGAGGGCGAGCGTCAGGGCGGCGGCGACGGCGAGGACGGCGCGCTGGGGAGGCGGGCGCTCCGACGCGGCGTCGCGCGACGCGGGGGCGGGGTCGGGCATCGGCGGTCCTTCCGCGGGCGGCCTTCGGCGGCGCGAGGCCAGTCTGCTTCGGCGAGGGGCCCCGGGGGAAGCGGATTGGGAATCGCGGGACGTCACGTCCGGGTGAGGCGGCCGAAATCGGGCGGGCGGCGGGCGGGGGCCTGCGCTACACCGGTTCCGGCGCCGCCGGGGCGCCGTTCGGGGAGAGCGCCATGCCGATCCGTCGTGGTCGTCCGATCCCGACGCCGTTCGCGCCGCCGCGGCTGGCCGCGGCGCGGGCGGCGCGGTAGAAGGCGTGGCCATGAGCGATCCCGCCCCCGCGCTGCGCGCGCCCGCCCCGAAGACGCCGCGGGATCCGCGGCTGGACTTCTTTCGCGGCATCGCGATGTTCATCATCCTGCTGGCGCATACGCCGGGGAACCCCTGGACCTTGTGGATCCCGGCGCGGTTCGGCTTCTCCGACGCGACGGAGATCTTCGTGTTCTGCTCGGGCATGGCCTCGGCCCTCGCCTTCGGCGGGGCGTTCGGCAGCCACGGCTTCGGCATCGGCGCGGGGCGCGTCGCCTACCGGGTCTGGCAGGTCTACTGGAGCCATGTCGGCCTCGTGATCGCGGTGATCGCCATGCTGACGGTGGTGCAGGCGCAGGGCTGGGGCGATCCGGAGAAGGACTATCTCAGGACGCTGCCGATCGTGCCGTTCTTCGAGGACACCGGCGCGGCGCTGGTCGGGCTGCTGACGCTGACCTGGGTGCCGAACTACTTCGACATCCTGCCGATGTATCTGGTGATCCTCGCGATGATCCCCGCGGTGATGGCGGCGCATCGGGCCGGGGGCGTCGCCGGGGCGGCGGGGCTGGTGGCGGCGCTGTGGCTCGCGGCGCAGTTCGGTCTGACGGACCTGCCCTCGCGGCCTTGGGCGCCGGAGATCCCCTGGTTCTTCAACCCGTTCGGCTGGCAGCTGGTGTTCTTCACGGGCTTCGCCTTCGGCATGGGCTGGATCGCGCCGCCGCCGGTGCGCCGCTGGCTGGTGCGGCTGGCGGCGGCGGTGGTGCTGCTGACGATCCCATTCGCCTGGTTCCGGATCCACGGCGGGCAGTACCTGCCGGACGGGTGGCTGGTGCAGGACGCGATCGAGGCGGTGCGCGCGGCGACGCGCGAGCTCTGGCGCAAGACCGAGCAGGGGCTGCTGCGCTGGGCGCATTTCCTGGCGCTGGCCTATCTCGCCTGGGTCTGGGCGGGGGAGGGCGGCCGGCGGCTCACCGAGGGGATGGCGCCTTGGGGACCGCCCTCGCGGCTCTGGCTGCGCGGGGCGGGGGCGGTCGCCGTGCTGACGGCGCCCTATGCCTACGTCAACCTGATCCCGGCGGTGTCGCCGGCGCTCGACGCGGGGCTGACCTGGGTTCTGGGCGAGGGGGCGCGGTCGCTGCTGGGGTTCGACCTCTTCGTGCCCTCGGCGCGGATCCAGCTGCTCGGCATCCTGCATCTCGCGGCGCTGGGCGTGCTGGCCTGGGCGGCGCTCGGCCCCCGCGGGCGGGACTGGGCGGCGCGGCGGGCGCTGCCGCTGGCGCAGCCGGTGATCCGCAAGGTCGGCCAGCAGTCGCTGGCGGTGTTCCTCGTCTCGATGGGCCTCGCGCAGGCGATGGGGATCGTGCTGGACGTGATCGGGCGGAGCATGGCGACGGTGGCGGCGGTGAACCTCGCCGGCTTCGCGGGGCTGGTGGCGACGGCCTACGGCGTCGGCTGGTTCCGCTCGCAGCCCTGGCGGCGCAGGCCGGCGCCGCGGGACGAGGCGGGCGCGGCCCGCGCGGCGCCGGCGGAGTAGGGCTGGGCGCGGCGCTTGGCCGCGTTATCCTCCGTCGAAGAGGATGCGGAAGCGACAGGGAGACCCTGATGAGCGCGAGCGAGGAGGCCGAGGGCGCCGCGGCGGAGGCGCCGCGCTACGCCTGGATCCGGCGGATGCTGCACTGGGCCGTGGCCCTTTTCGTGCTGCTCCAGCTCCCGACCGGCTACGTGATCGCCGGCTACGAGAAGGACACCGTCGAGGCGGTGGACGCGACCTTCGGCAAGGGGGCGTTCAATGTCCTCTACGACCTGCACAAGTCGATGGGCCTCACGGTGCTGGGGCTGATGGTGCTGCGCGTCGTGGCCAAGGCCGGGGCCCCGAACCCGGACTACCGTCCGCCGATCAAGGCGTGGGAGCGGACGGCCTCGCACGCCGTGCACGTCGCGCTCTACGGGCTGCTGATCGTCACGCCGATCGTGGGCTGGGTGGGCGTCAGCCTCTATCCGGCGCCGGCGCCGTTCTATTTCCTCGTGGATCTCAGGCTGCCGATCGGGGAGGCGCGCGGTCCCTCGGAGTTCCTGCTGGGGAACGTGCACGGGCCGCTTGCGATCCTGATCGGGATCCTCGCGGCGGTGCACGTCCTCGCGGCGCTGAAGCACCGGCTGCTGAACCGCGACCGGGTCTGGGAGCGGATGATCCCGCCCGGCGACGCCGCCGATCAGGCTGGGAGCGCCAGCAGGTCGAGGTGACCGATCTCGGCCGTGGCGGCGGCGCGTCGCGCGTCGCGCCATTCCGCGAGGGTCTCGGGGTCGAGCGCGCCGGTCTCGGAGACCGCCTCGGCGCAGCCCTCGGCGAGGGCCTCGATCAGCGGGCGGTCGGCCGCCGTCAGGCGCCAGGGGCTCGGTGCGACAAGGAGGCGTCGGTCGGCGAGGGCGGCGGCGAGGGCCGCCGTGGCCTCGGGGCCGAGCGCGGGGCCGTCGCCGAGGCCCTTCGGCCCGCGCTGATGGGCGTGAAAGGCGGCGAGGGCGGCGGGTTCGGCCGGATGCGCCGGGCGCCAGGTCTCCCGCCCGTCATAGGTGAGGGCGGCGTAGAGCGCCGCATGCGGCGGCAGCGCGGCGGCGAGGCGCGCGATCCAGTCGCCCGAGGCGAGATCGAAGAGGGCGGAGGCGGTGACGAGGTCGGCCTCCGCCACGGCGTCTTCGGCGTCGCGGGCGAGGTCGAGCCGTCGGATCTCGGCGCCCGTCTCCGCGGCGAGGGCGAGGAGGTCGGGATCGGAATCGACGAGGGTCCAGCGCGCGCCTGGCAGACGCCCGGCGAGAGCGCGGTGCGTCGCGCCCGTGCCGCAGCCGAGATCGACGACGCGGAGCGGACGGCCGGCGGCCCATTCCTCGAGGCGCGCGAGGGGTTCGGGCGCGCGGGCGGCGGCGTCGGCGGGGGCGCGCAGGGCGAGCCAGTCGGG
>DATFKM010000311.1:0-2559 GCA_035268645.1 Paracoccaceae bacterium
CGCCGAGGAGGATCGCGTCGCCCTCGAGGGTGCCGATCTGGCGGGCGGGGACGCCGGCGGCCCCGGCGGCGTCGAGGGCGGCGAGGGCCTTGTCCGGCGCGGCCGAGAGGAGATAGCGGCCCTGATCCTCGCCGAACCACCAGCCGGCGGGGGTGAGGCCGCGGAGGGGGCCGGCGAGCGAGGCGCCGCAGCCGGCGGCGAGCGCGATCTCGGCCGCGGCGACGGCGAGGCCGCCGTCGGAGAGGTCGTGCGCGGCGGTGATCAGCCCCTCGGCGTGGAGGGCGCGGACGAGCTCGCCCGCGGCCCGCTCGGCGGCGAGGTCGACGGGGGGCGGGGGGCCCTCCTCGCGGCCGTGGAGTTCGGCCAGCCAGGCGGAGCGGCCGAGCCGGCCCTCGCTGGCGCCGAGCAGGAGGAGGACGTCGCCCCGGCGGCCGGCGAGGGCGATGACCTGCGAGAGGTCCTCCAGCAGGCCGACGGCGCCGATGGTCGGGGTCGGCGGGATGGGGCGGCCCTCGGTCTCGTTGTAGAGGGAGACGTTGCCGCCGGTCACCGGCATGTCGAGGGCGCGGCAGGCCTCCCCGATCCCTTCGAGGCAGCCGACGAGCTGGCCCATGATCTCCGGCTTCTCGGGGTTGCCGAAATTGAGGTTGTCGGTGATCGCGAGGGGCTTCGCGCCGGTCGCGCAGAGGTTGCGGTAGGCTTCGGCGACGGCCTGTCTGCCGCCCTCGACCGGGTCGGCGAGGCAGTAGCGCGGCGTCACGTCGGCGGTGAAGGCGAGGGCCTTCGCCGTGCCGTGGACGCGGACCACGGCGGCGTCGGAGCCGGGGCGCACCACGGTGTCGGCGCCGACCATGTGGTCGTACTGCTCCCAGATCCAGCGGCGGGAGCCGAAGTTCGGGCGGCCCATCAGGGCGAGGAGGTCGGACGCGGGGTCGGCGCAGCCGGGCGCGTCGGCCAGCGGCGCGGCGGGCGGCGTCGGGACCCAGGGGCGGTCGTGGAGCGGCGCCTCGCCGGAGAGGGCGGCGAGGGGCAGGTCGGCCTTCAGCTCGCCCTTGTGGCGGACGAGGAAGCGGTCCTCGGCGATGGTCTCGCCCACCACGGCGAAGTCGAGATCCCATTTCTCGAACACGGCGCGGGCCTCGGCCTCGCGCGTCGGGTCGAGGACCATGAGCATGCGCTCCTGGCTCTCGGAGAGCATCATCTCGTAGGCGGTCATGGCGCTTTCGCGCTGCGGCACCGCGTCGAGGTCGAGCGCGACGCCGAGGCCGCCCTTGTCGCCCATCTCCACCGCCGAGCAGGTGAGGCCCGCCGCGCCCATGTCCTGGATCGAGACGACGGCGCCGGTGGCCATCAGCTCCAGCGTCGCCTCGAGCAGGCGCTTTTCGGTGAAGGGGTCGCCGACCTGCACGGTCGGGCGCTTCTCGGCGCTGTCGGCGTCGAACTCGGCGCTGGCCATCGTGGCGCCGCCGACGCCGTCGCGGCCGGTCTTGGCGCCGAGATAGACGACGGGGCGGCCGACGCCGCTCGCCGCGCTGTAGAAGATCGCGTCGGCGCGGGCGATGCCGGCGGCCATCGCGTTGACGAGGCAGTTGCCGTCGTAGCCGCGGTGGAAGCGCGTCTCTCCGCCCACGGTCGGCACGCCGAAGCAGTTGCCGTATCCGCCGATGCCCTCGACCACGCCGGAGAGGAGGCGGCGGGTCTTCGGGTGCGCGGGGTCGCCGAAGCTGAGGGCGTTCAGGGCCGCCATCGGGCGGGCGCCCATGGTGAAGACGTCGCGCAGGATGCCGCCGACGCCGGTCGCCGCGCCCTGATGGGGCTCGATGTAGGAGGGGTGGTTGTGGCTCTCCATCTTGAAGACGCAGGCGAGCCTGTTTCCGTTCTCGTCGGCGCCGATGTCGACGACGCCGGCGTTCTCTCCGGGGCCGCAGATGACCTGGGGGCCCTCGGTCGGGAGCTTCCTAAGGTGGATCTTCGAGGACTTGTAGGAGCAGTGCTCGTTCCACATCGCCGAGACGATGCCGAGCTCGGTGAAGCTCGGCGTGCGGCCGAGGAGCGCGAGCAGGCGCGCGTATTCGTCGGCGGTGAGGCCGTGGTCGGCGGCGAGGGCTTGATCGACGGCGGGCTCGGCGGTCATGCGGACGCTCCGTCAACGGCGGGCGGCGAGAGGGGCGCGGCGGGTCTAGCCGAGCCTCCGACCGTTGGAAAGGGCGGGCATGGCGGAGCCCGTCGCGCGGCGCGAAGGCGAAAGCGGGGCGCCATGCGCGCTGCGGCTGGCGGCCTCGGCCTTCGTGCGCTTCGTGACCTTCCGGACCACGGCCCCGAGCGAGGCGAAGCTTCGGGTCCGGGGCGGCCTCGCCATCGCGCTGGCCGGGGTCGGACCGATGTCGCCGGGTGGTCTCCGGGATGCGGCGACCTTGGCCTGGGAGTGGTGGCGGACGCGGACGCCGCGGGCCTGCGAGCCGCACGGGGTCTCGGCCCCATGCGCCGGGGCTGGCGGTCGTGGTGGTGGGCGCGATGGTGATGACGCCGGCGCCGCGGCGCCCGAGGCGGCCGGGACGG
>DATFKM010000312.1:0-2824 GCA_035268645.1 Paracoccaceae bacterium
TGGGGGGTCCCGCTGATCGACGGCGGCGCGATCCGGCTGCCGCGGACGGTCGGCCAGGGCCGGGCCCTGGACATGATCCTGACGGGCCGGCGGGTGGACGCCGCGGAGGCGCTGAGCTTCGGGCTGGTCAACCGGCTGACCCCGTCGGGCGAGGCGCTGGAGGTCGCGGTGGCGCTGGGCGAGACCCTGGCGCGGTTCCCGCAGGCGTGCCTGCGCGCCGACCGAGGGGTGGCGCTGGAGCAATGGAGCCTCGGGCACGACGCCGCCTTCGCGCGGGAGTGGCGCTCGGCCGGGACCTTCGCCGCGGAGGGGGTGGCGGGCGCGGACCGCTTCGCCGGCGGCAAGGGCCGGGGCGGCGACTTCGAGGACATCTGATGCGCGGCGGAGCCCTCGCCCGTTCGGGGGCGAGGGCTCGGCCGGTCAGAAGTGGATGGCGCGGCCGTAGGCGTCGAGGACGCTCTCGTGCATCATCTCGGAGAGGGTCGGGTGGGGGAACACCGTCTCCATCAGTTCGGCCTCGGTGGTCTCGAGCGTCTTGCCGACCGCGTAGCCCTGGATCAGCTCGGTCACTTCGGCGCCGACCATGTGGGCGCCGAGGAGCTCTCCGGTCTCGGCGTCGAACACGGTCTTGACCATGCCCTCCGCCTCGCCGAGCGCGATGGCCTTGCCGTTGCCGATGAAGGGGAAGCGGCCGACCTTGACCTCGTGGCCCTGCTCCTTCGCCTGCGCCTCGGTCAGGCCGACGGACGCGATCTGCGGCTGGCAGTAGGTGCAGCCCGGGATCGAGGTGGGCCTGACGGGGTGGACGTCGTTCCGGCCGGCGATCAGCTCGGCGACCATGACGCCTTCGTGCGACGCCTTGTGGGCGAGCCAGGGGGCGCCCGCGAGGTCGCCGATGGCCCAGAGCCCCTCGACGCCGGTGCGGCAGTATTCGTCGGTGACGACGTGGCTGCGCTCGACCTTCACGCCGTGCTTCTCGAGGTTCAGCCCCTCGACGTTGCCGACGATGCCGACGGCGGAGATGACGGTGTCGAACTCCATCGTCTCGGTCTTGCCGCCCGTCTCGACATGCGCGGTCGCCTTGCCCTTGGCGCGGTCGAGCTTTGCGACCTTGGCGTTCGCGAGGATCTTCATGCCCTGCTTCTCGAACTGCTTGCGGGCGTGGGCGGAGATCTCCTCGTCCTCGACGGGCAGGATCCGGTCGAGCACCTCGACGACCGTGGTGTCGGCCCCGAGGGTGTTGAAGAAGCTCGCGAACTCGATCCCGATGGCGCCGGAGCCGATCACCAGCAGCTTCTTCGGCATCCGGGTGGCGCGGAGGGCGTCCTTGTAGGTCCAGACCAGATCGCCGTCGGCCTCGAGGCCCGGAAGCTGCCGCGCGCGGGCGCCGGTCGCGAGGATGACGTTCTTCGCCGTCAGGGTCCGCTCGCCCTTCTCGCCCTTGACCTTCACCTTGCCGGGGGCGGCGAGGCCGGCCTCGCCCATCACGGTCTCGACCTTGTTCTTCTTGAGGAGGTGGCCGACGCCGGAGGCGAGCTGCCCGGCGATGCCGCGCGAGCGCTTGATCACGGCGGGGAGGTCGTAGCCGATGCCGTCGGCCTTGAGACCGAACTCCTTGGCCCGGTGCATCAGGTGGAACACCTCGGCCGAGCGGAGCATCGCCTTGGTGGGGATGCAGCCCCAGTTGAGGCAGATGCCGCCGAGATGCTCGCGCTCCACCACCGCGGCCTTGAGGCCGAGTTGCGCGGCGCGGATGGCGGCCACGTAGCCCCCCGGGCCCGCGCCGATCACCACCACGTCGAAGTCGTCGCCGGCCATGTCTCGGCCTCCGTCAAGGTTTCGCGTCGGGTCCATCCCTAGCGCGTCGCGCGCGCGGCGTGAACCGCGACGTCGGGCGCGGGCGGGCGTCAGGCCGAAAGGCGTTCGACCTCGCGGGCGTAGCCGCCGGCCTCGAGCCAGGCCGCTTCCTCGGGCGTGGTCTCGCGCCCGAGGGCTGCGTTGCGGAAGGGAAAGCGGCCGAACTCGCGGATCACCGCGCGATGGGCGCGGGCGTGCAGGCGGTAGAGGCGGGCCAGCGGCATCCGCGCGTCGAAGAGGCGCACGGCGCGGTCCTGATCGGCGAGGGATTCGGAGTGCTCGAAGGGGATGTAGTGGAACATCCGGGCCTCGCCCTCGGTCGCGAGGTCGTGGCCGCGGTCGATCGCGTCGAAGGCGCAGCGGCGGGCGCGCGCGTCGGTCGCGAAGCTGCGCGGATCGCCGCGGAACATGTTGCGCGGGAACTGATCGAGGAGGATCAGGAGCGCGGTGGCGCCTTCGGGCGTCTCGGTCCAGTCGGCGTAGGCGCCGGCCCGCGCCATGCGCCAGGCGAGACCGAAGCGCCGCCTGACCTCGGCGTCGAGCGCGGGGTCGGGCGCCCACCAGCCGGTGGGGCCCACCGTCTCAAGCCAGAACGTCAGCACCGCCTTCGGATCCGGACGCATCGCCGCCCCTCCTCTCGCGCCGTCGGGACCGGCAGGAGAGGCGGCGGGTCGGCGCGCGTCAAGCGGCGCGCGGCGTCTCGTCCTCGCCGTCGCCCGCCGCCTCGGCGGCCTCGTCGGCCTCGAAGGCGGCGGCTTCGGCCTGTTCGGCGGCGAAGTCGGCCGCGGCCTCGGCGATCACCGGCGAGGCGGTGGGCAGGAGCGGGGCGTAGGCGCCCGAATCCTCGGCCGAGACCGACGGACGGCGGGTGCAGCGCCAGGCGGCGTAGAGGCTGATGACCGAGAACATCGTCGCGATGAAGCCGAAGAAGGCCCAGGCCCCGAACCCCTCCATCAACGCGCCGACG
>DATFKM010000313.1:0-11004 GCA_035268645.1 Paracoccaceae bacterium
ACGAGAAGCCCGTCGCGGAACATCTCGCCGATCTCAGGTGGTGCGAGGGGCTGATCTTCGTCTACCCGACCTGGTGGTTCGGCCAGCCGGCGATGCTGAAGGGCTGGCTCGACCGGGTGTTCGTGCCGCACGTGGCCTTCACCATGCCGACCGGGACGACGCCGATCGGGCCGGGGCTGACGCATATCCGGCTGGTCGGCGCGGTCTCGACGCTCGGTTCGCCCTGGTGGCTCTGGACCTCGCTGCTCCGGCCCGGGCGCAACATCCTCCGCGGCGTCGCGGCCTGTTGTCATCCGAAGGCGAAGCGGTTCTGGATGGGCCTGCATGAGATGGACACCGTCTCGGAGGCGGCGCGCAGGCGCTATCTCGAGCGGGTCGGCCGCAAGATCGCTTCGCTGAGGTGAGCCCGATGGACAAGCTCTCTGAGTTCCGCGCGCGCCTCGAGGGCGTGAGGGTCGAGGACAACCCCAAGGCGGTGCAGGCCAAGAGCCGCGACTTCTACTGGTACTCGCCGGTCCTGAAGCGCAAGCTCGACCACGTGGTCGCCGATCTCGTGGTGCAGCCGCGCGACGAGGACGAGGTGCTGCGGGTGCTCGCCGCGGCCTACGCGCTGGAGATCCCGGTGACGCCCCGCGGCGCAGGAACCGGCAACTACGGGCAGGCGATGCCGCTCGCGGGGGGCGTGGTGCTGGACCTTTCGGGCCTCTCCGACATCGTCTCGGTGAAGCCGGGCGAAGTGGTCTGCGGCGCCGGCGCGCTCTGCGAGGACGTGGACCGCGCCGCGCGGGAGACCGGCCAGGAACTGCGCATGCATCCTTCGACCAAGGAGACCGCCACGATCGGCGGGTTCGTGGCGGGGGGCTCCGGGGGCGTCGGCTCGGTCCGCTGGGGGGCGCTGCGCGATCCCGGCAACATCCTCGGGGTGCGCGTCGCGACGATGGAGGAGACGCCGCGGCTGATCGACCTCGTCGGGGCGGAGGTGCATCAGGTGCATCACGCCTACGGGGTCAACGGCGTGATCGTGCAGGTGACGATGCCGCTGGCGCCGAAGCCCGAGCCGGGTTGGGTCGAGCTGCTGCTCGCGCATTCCGACTGGCTGGAGGCCAACCGCTTCGCCGAGCGCGTCTCGAACGAGCGCGGCCTCTGGCTGAAGGAGGTGGCGACGGTGCAGGCGCCGGCGCCGCATCGCTATTTCCTCCGCCACCGCAAGTTCCTCGAGGAGGGCGAGTCGGTGGTCGCCGCGATGGCCGCGCCGAACGCGGTGGCGCCCCTGCTGGAGCTGGCGAAGGCGTCGGGGTTCCGGGAGGCCTACAACTCCGCGACCGTGAGCGCGGCGGAGGCCAAGGGCCTGCCGCACATCCATCATCTCCTGTGGAACCACACCACGCTGAGGGCGCTCAGGGTCGATCCGGAGATCACCTATCTTCAGGTCGCCTTCCCGGATCCCGACCGTCACGGCAAGATCCGGCGCATCGCCGAGATGTTCCCGGGCGAGGTGATCGGGCACAACGAGTTCATGGGGATGGAGGGGCGGATCGAGTGCTCCGGCCTCAGCCTCGTGCGCTTCACCACGGAGGAGCGGCTGAGGGAGATCGTCGCCGCGCACGAGGCGATCGGCTGCCTCAGCTTCTCGCCCCACCACTACACGGTGGAGGAGGGGGGCATGAAGGCGTCCGATCCCCTACAGCTCGACTTCAAGGCGCGGCACGATCCGAAGGGGCTGCTGAACCCCGGCAAGATGATCGGCTGGGAGGCGCCCGGCTTCGACTACGCCGACGACTACGAGTTCGCGGGCATGATGGCGCCGCGCGACGCCGCCGAGTGATCGGCGCCGCGCGGCCGCCGCGGATCACGGCAGCACGTCGTAGACCGTCATCGCGATCACGCCGTCCTCGCGGACCTCGACGAGGTGGTCGCCGACCTTGACCCATTCGGTGCCGGGTTCGGTATGCGGCAGTCGCCCGGCGAGCGCCTCGGGCGCCGGGGAGGACTCGACGTCTTCCGGCAAGCCCGTGCCCGGGACCAGTCGGTTCTCGACGCTCTCGGGCAGCGCGCCGCCGGTGTCGTAGACGGCCGTCTCCCCGTAGACGTCCTTCGCGACGGCCACGATCTCGCGCTTGGCGGCGAACTCTTCGCCGAGGTCCACGTCGTAGACCACGATCGCGCCGGCGTAGGCGGAGGTGGCGGTCAGCCCGACGAGGGCGAGGGCCGCGATGATCCGTCTCATGGTCGCGTCTCCTTGCTTGACTGCGATCCTGACCGAACGCACGGGTGGCGGCGGCGTTCCCTCGCGACCGGGCTTGACAGGACGGCGGGGTGCGCCACGCTGGCGGAATGCGCCCGGTCACGCCCGCCGCCATCCGCCCGCCTTTCGCGCGGTACGCGCACGCCGTCGAGGTGGCGGCGGGGGCGCGGCTGCTGTTCGCCTCCGGCCAGCTCGGCCTTGCACCCGACGACATGCTGCCCGAGGGGGCGGAGGCGCAGGCCGAGCGCTGCCTCGCCAATCTCGACGCGATCCTCGAAGAGGCGGGGATGGGACGGTCGGACGTCGTGCGGCTCAACGCCTTCGTCACGGCGAGGGAGCACATGGCCGGCTACATGGCGGCGCGGGATGCCTGGGTGGCGGAGATCGCCTCTCCCCCGGCCTCCACGCTGATGATCGTGAGCGGCTTCACGCGGCCGGAGTTTCTGGTCGAGGTCGAGATGGTCGCGGCGGCGGAGCCGGTCGCGGGCTGAGATGATCCGCTGGCGCGACGAGGGACTGCTTCTCTCCGTGCGGCGGCACGGCGAGGGGGCGGCGATCCTCGAGGTCTTCACCGAGGGGCACGGCCGGCACGCCGGGGTCGCGCCGGGCGGCGGCTCGCGCCGGCAGGCGCCCCTGCTGCAGCCGGGGGCGCAGCTTTCGCTGGAGTGGTCGGCGCGGCTCGAGGCGCATATCGGTTCGTGGCGGGCGGAGCCGCTGCGTTCGCGCGCCGCGGCGCTGATGGGCGACCGGGCGGCGCTGGCGGCGATGGGGTCGGTCGCGGCGCTGAGCCTCGCCTTCCTGCCGGAGCGGGCGCCGCATCCGGCGCTTTATGCGCGCACGGTCGCGCTGGCGGACGCGCTGGGGGAGGATCCGGACTGGCCGGCGCTCTATGCGCTCTGGGAGCTGGCGCTGCTCTCCGAACTCGGCTTCGGGCTGGACCTTTCGGTGTGCGCGGCCACGGGGGCGACGGAGGATCTGGCCTGGATCTCGCCGAAGTCCGGGCGCGCGGTGAGCCGGGAGGCGGGCGGGCCCTGGGCGGACCGGCTGCTGCCCCTGCCCCGGCTGTTCCTCGGCGAAGGCGAGGCGCCGGACGTGGCGGCGGCGCTGCGGGTGACGGGGCATTTCCTCGACGCCCGGGCGGCGCCGGCCTTCGGGCTGGAGCGGACGCCGGAGGCGCGGGAGCGGTTGGTCCGCCTGATCGGCTGAACGGCGCGAAGGCGACGCCGGGGGGCGGTTTCGGGCGGTCTCCGCCGCGCGCGCCGGGCGACGGTGGAGTCTGACCGAAAACGCGCGAGGCCCCGCATGACCGACGACCCTCTCGTGATCTTCACGCCCTCGGGCCGGCGCGGGCGGGTGCCCGCGGGAACCGCGGTGCTGGAGGCGGCGCGACGGCTCGGCGTCGACCTCGACAGCGTCTGCGGCGGGCGCGGGATCTGCTCGCGCTGCCAGGTGAGCCCCGGGATCGGGCGTTTCGACAAGCACGGCATCACGGTGGCGGAGGACGCGCTTTCGCCGTGGAACGCGGTGGAGGCGCGCTATCGGGAGAAGCGGGGGCTCGCGGCCGGGCGGCGGCTGGGGTGCCAGGCGCGGGTGATGGCGGACGTGGTGGTCGACGTGCCGGCGGAGAGCCTCCGCCACCCGCAGATCGTGAGGAAGCGGGTCGAGGCGCGGGAGATCCGGCTCGATCCCGCGGTGACGCTGCGATACGTCGAGGTGGAGCGGCCGGACATGCATGCGCCCTCCGGCGACCTCGAGCGGCTGAAGGCGGCGTTGCGGGATCAGTGGGGGGTGGAGGCGGTCGCGGACCTGCGGATAATGCAGCGTCTGCAAAGCGTTCTGCGGGCGGGTGACTGGACCGTCACCGTGGCGCTGCATGCGCCGGGCGAGGGGGCGGCGCGGATCGTCGAGGTGTGGCCGGGGTTCCGCGCGGCGCCGGTCTGGGGGGCGGCGGTGGACATCGGCTCGACCACCATCGCCTGCCATCTGGCGAACCTGGCGACCGGCGAGATCGGCGCTTCGGCCGGCGCGATGAACCCGCAGATCCGCTTCGGCGAGGATCTGATGAGCCGGGTGAGCTGGGCGATGATGAACCCCGGCGGCGCGGCGGAAATGACCACGGCGGTGCGGGACGCGCTGGCGGGGCTGCTGGCCTCGACCGCGGCGGAGGCGGGCGCGGCGCCTGAGGACGTGCTGGAACTCGTCGTGGTGTGCAACCCGGTGATGCATCACCTGTTTCTCGGCATCGACCCGGCGGAGCTGGGCTGGGCGCCCTTCGCGCTGGCGAGTTCGGACGCGGTGGAGGTCGCGGCGGAGGCGCTGGGGCTCGGCGTGCATCCCGGTGCGCGGGTGCATCTGCTGCCCTGCATCGCGGGGCATGTCGGCGCGGACGCCGCGGCGGTGGCGCTTTCCGAGGCGCCGCACCGCTCGGAGGACCTGGTGCTGGTGGTCGACGTCGGCACCAACGCGGAGATCCTGCTCGGCGACCGGCGGAGGGTGCTCGCCTGCTCCAGCCCGACCGGTCCAGCCTTCGAGGGGGCGCAGATCTCCTCCGGCCAGCGGGCGGCGGCGGGGGCGATCGAGCGGGTTCGGATCGACCCGGCGACGAAGGCGTGCCGGTTCCGGGTGATCGGCCAGGAGGTCTGGTCGGACGAGCCTGGCTTCGACGCTTCGGCGGTGACGGGGATCTGCGGATCGGGCATCATCGAGGCGGTGGCGGAGATGCGCCTCGCCGGGGTGGTCGACGCGGACGGGGTGATCGGGTCTGCCGACGCCGTGGGGAGCGCGCGCTGCGTGGCCGACGGGCGCGTCTGGGCCTACGTACTGCACGAAGGTGAAGATCGGGTCGTCTCGGTCACGCAGGGCGACGTGCGGGCGATCCAGCTCGCCAAGGCGGCGCTGACGGCCGGGGCGCGGCTTCTGATGGACCGGATGGGGGTCGAGCGGGTGGATCGGGTGGTTCTGGCCGGGGCGTTCGGGGCCCACATCTCGCCGCTGCACGCGCTGATTCTGGGCATGATTCCCGACTGTTCGGTGGAGAAGGTGACCTCGGCCGGAAACGCCGCGGGGACCGGGGCGCGGATCGCGCTGCTGGACCGCGGGGCGCGGGCGGAGATCGCGGAGGTGGTGCGGCGGATCGAGAAGGTCGAGACGGCGGTGGAGCCGCGGTTTCAGGAGCATTTCGTGGAGGCGATGGCGATTCCGCACAAGACCCGGGGGTATCCGGAACTGTCGCGGGTCGCGGCGCTGCCCGAGGTGAATTTCGGCGAAGGCGAGGGGCGGCGGCGCCGGCGGCGGGCGTGATCCGGGGCGCGCTGCGCTCGCTTCGGATCTATCGGAATCCGGCGCACCTTCAGTCGCTTGCACGGTTTTGTGCGGAGGAACTGGCGCCGGGGGCGCGGCTGGTCTTCGACATCGGCGCCCATGCCGGCGACAGGGTCGTGGCGTTCCGACGGATGGGAGCGCGGGTGGTCGCGCTGGAGCCGCAGGCGACGATGGCCAACCTGTTGCGAGCGCTGCATTTCCGCGATCCGGGCGTGACGGTGCTGCGGGCGGCCTGCGGCCCCGCGCCGGGGCGGGCGGAGCTGCGGGTGAACTCCCGAAACCCCACGGTTTCAACGCTTTCGACGGAGTTTCTCGAGTCGACCCGCGGGGCTGCGGGATGGGAGGGGCAGGTGTGGGACCGGCGCGTCTCGACCGAGCTGAAGACCCTCGATCAACTTGTTGAAACCTATGGACTTCCCGATTTCGTGAAGATCGACGTGGAGGGCTTCGAGGCGGAGGTTCTGGCGGGGCTCACGGCGCCGGTTCCTCGGCTCTCGTTCGAGGTGACGACGGCGGCGCGGGGGGCCGGGCTCGCCGCGTTGGAGCGGGCGATGTTCATTGGATTTCAAGGGTTTCGCCTGAGCTTGGGCGAGAGCCACCGCTGGGAGACGGGGTGGCTTTCGGGCCCCGCGATGCGGGCGAGGCTGGAGGGGCTGCCGGAGGCGGCGAATTCCGGGGACGTGCTGGCGGTGCGGTAGTTCGCGGTTCGTTCGTGCCGCAGGCGTGCGGACGGCGTGCATATGGCGTCGGCCTTTCGTGCAGACGGTGTCGGACGTTCGTCGGCACGGCGTCGGACATCGGTGCGCATCGCGTCGGCCTTCGATGCGCATCGGGTCGGCCCCGCGTCGGCACGGCGTCGGGCTTTCGTGCGCACCCGGTCGGACCGCCCGCGCCGGCCCCGGCCCCGCGCCCTTCAGCCGCCCGTCAGGCGGGCGAGGGCGTCGCGGGCGGGACGGGTCTTCAGCGCCTGCCCGATCACCAGCGGCGCGAGGCTGCCGGCCGCGATCAGCAGCCAGCCCGCGGGCCCCGGCGCGGCGGTGTTCAGCAGCGTGCGCATGAACGGCACGTAGGCCGCCGCCAGCATCAGCGCGACGCCGAGCGCGACCGCGGCCCAGACATGGCGGTTGGCGAGCACCTCGTTGTCGAACGGCGTGGTGCCGGGATCGCGCATGTTGAGGACGTGCCAGAGCCGGGCGAAGCCGAAGGCGAGGAAGGAGACCGTGACCGCCTCGCGCTGCGGCAGGCCGAGCTGGAAGGCGGCCCAGAACACCACGAGGACGGAGCCGCCGATGAGCGCGCCGTAGCCGCCGATCGCGGCCCATAGGCGGCGCGTCAGGATCGGCTCGGACGGATCGCGGGGCGGGCGGCGCATGACGTCGGCGCGGCTCTCGCCCACGCCGAGCGCCAGCGCCGGGAACACGTCGGAGACGATGTTGATGTAGAGGATCTGCAGGGGCAGGAGCGGCAGCGGCGCGTTCATCAGCGCCACCAGCGAGACGGCGAAGATCTCCCCCGCGTTGCCCGAGAGCATGTAGAGCACGAACTTGCGGATGTTGCCGAAGATGGTGCGCCCTTCGCGCACCGCGGCGGCGATGGAGGCGAAGCTGTCGTCGCGCAGCACCATGTCGGCGGCTTCGCGCGCGACCTCGGTGCCGCGTCGGCCCATCGCGACGCCGATGTCGGCCTTCTCGAGCGCGGGGGCGTCGTTGACGCCGTCGCCGGTCATGGCGACGACGCGCCCGGCCTCCTGGTGCAGATCGACGAGGGCGAGCTTCTGGGCCGGGGCGACGCGGGCGAGGATGGGCGCCGCGAGCAGGCGCTCGCGCGCCGCGTCGTCCATCTCCGAGGGCTCCTTCATCTCCGAGCCGAGCAGGATCTCGGCGCTTTCGGCGTCGTCCACGAGGGCGACCTCGCCGGCGATGGCGCGCGCGGTCTCGGGCTGGTCTCCGGTGACCATGATCACGCGGATGCCCGCCTCGCGGCAGGCGAGCACGGCGTCGCGCACCTCCTCGCGGGGGGGATCGAGCAGGCCGGCGACGCCGATCAGGTCGAGATCCTCGTAGGGCTCGACCTCCTCGCTCGGGGCGGTCTTGCGCGCGAGCGCCAGCGGGCGGAGGCCCCGGCCGGCCATCTCGTCGGTGCGCTCGAGCCAGCGCTCGCGGCCCTCGTCGTCGAGGGCCTCCCGACCGTCTTCGGTCAGGGCGTGCGAACAGCGCTCGATCACCGCCTCGGGCGCGCCCTTCACGGCGACGAGGACGCCGTCCTCGGCGCGGCGCCCGGCGCGGTGGAAGGTGGCCATCATCAGGGTCCCGGGATCGAACTCCTCGCGGCGCAGCTCCTCGTGGCGCTCGAGCAGCGCGGCGCGTTCGAGCCCGGCGCGGCGGGCGGCGGCGAGCAGGGCGAGCTCCATCGGATCGCCGGCGCCGCGGGCTTCGCCGTCCTCGTCGTCGGCGTCCGCCGTCTCGTCCGGCCCGGCGAGTTCGGCCGAGGTGCAGAGGGCGCCGACCTCGAGCGCGGCGCGGAGCGGGCCTTCGGGCTCGTCCTGCGGCTCGACCTCGCCCCCGGCGAGCGCGAGGCGGTGCAGCGTCATGCGGTTCAGGGTCAGGGTGCCGGTCTTGTCGACGCAGATCACGTTGGTGGCGCCGAGGGTCTCCACCGCCGAGAGCTTGCGGATCAGGGCCTGGCGCCGGGCGAGGCGCCACATGCCGCGCGCGAGCGCGACGCTGGCGACGATGGGCAGCCCTTCGGGCACCGCCGCGACCACGAGGGCGACGCCGGTCTCGGCCATCAGCACCAGGTCGCGGCCCGCCAGCGCACCGATCGCGGCGACGGCGGCGGAGACGGCGGCGATCACGACGAGCAGACGACCGCTCAGCGCGTCGAGCTGCTTCTGGAGGGGGGTCTCGTCGCCCTCGGCGCTTTCGGCGAGGCGGGAGATGCGGCCGAGTTCGGTGTCCATGCCGGTGGCGATGACCACGCCCACGCCGGCGCCGTTGCCGACCGAGGTGCCCTTGAAGGCGAGGTTGGTGCGGTCGGCGAGCGGGAGTTCGCCCTCCAGGGGCTCGACGGTCTTGGAGACGGGGACGGATTCGCCGGTCATCGCGCTCTCGTCGAGGCGGAGCGAGGAGACCTCGCAGAGCCGGAGATCCGCGGGCACGACCTCGCCCGCCTCGAGCAGAACGACGTCGCCGCGAACGAGACCGTCGGCGTCGACGCCGCGCTCGCGCCCGTCGCGGCGGACCCGCGCCTCGACCTTCTCCAGCCGGCGCAGGGCCTCCATCGAGCGGGCGGCGGAGAGTTCGGTGTAGAAGCCGATGCCGACGTTGATCAGGGCCGCGACGAGGATCGCGGCGCCCTGCACCCATTCGCCGATCACGCCGGAGAGGACGGCGGCGAGCAGCAGCACGGCGATGATCAGGTTCGCGAACTGGTCCGCGAGGATCGAGACGGCGGAGGCGCGGCGGGCCTGGGCGAGGCGGTTCGGTCCGTCCTCGCGCAGGCGCCGCCGGGCCGCATCCTCGTCGAGGCCGCGCTCCGGATCGACCTCCAGCGCCTCGAACACGCTGTCGCAGGATCGCGCATGGGCGTCGTTCATCGGTGCTTTCCGTCCTCCTCGTGGCGTGCGGCGCCGGTCCCCGGCGGAGATTAGGGCCGCCGCGGCCGTCGCGGATTAATCTGCGTCAAGGCGGCGGAGCCGCGTTTCCGGTCCCCTCTCGTCGGTGCGATGAGCGCAAGGAGGAGAGCGAGATGCTGGGGCTGAAGGACAAGGTCTGCGCCGTGACCGGCGGCGCGAAGGGAATCGGCCGCGCGACCTGCATCCGGCTGGCGCGCGAGGGCGCCCGGGTCGCGATCCTCGACCTCGACGACGACGACGGGGCCGAGGTGCTCGAGGCGGTCGAGGCCGAGGGCGTCGAGGCGGAGTACCGCCATCTCGACGTCTCGGACGAGGCGGCGGTGCGCGAGGCGCTGCAGGGGATCGCGGAGCGCTTCGGGCGCCTCGACGTGCTCGTCAACAACGCCGGCATCTCGGGCGCCAACAAGCCGACGCACGAGGTCACCGCCGAGGAGTGGGACAAGGTGATGGCGGTCAACGTCTCGGGCGTGTTCTACGGCACCAAGGCCGCGGTTCCGCTGATGCGCCGGGCGGGGGGCGGAAGCATCGTCAACCTGTCGTCGATCTACGGGATCATCGGCGCGCCGGACATCCCGCCCTACCACGCCTCCAAGGGCGCGGTGCGCGAGATGACCAAGGTCGACGCGCTGCTCTACGCCGCGGACGGGATCCGCGTGAACTCGGTGCATCCGGGCTTCATCTGGACGCCGCTGGTCGAGGCGCTGGCGGAGGAATCGGAGCAGGGCAAGGAGGCCTTCCGCCGCGAGCTCGACGCGCTGCATCCGATCGGCCATGTCGGCGAGCCCGAGGACATCGCGGCCGGGATCGCCTATCTCGCCTCCGACGACGCCAAGTTCCTGACCGGGAGCGAGCTGGTGATCGACGGCGGCTACACCGCCCGCTGATCGGACGGCGGGCCGGGCGCGGGGCCGGCCCGCGCCCGGCCCCTGCGCCGGAGCCCGCCCTTGCGTCAGACCAGGATCGCGCGGGCGAGCGCGTGCGGATCGGCATGCGCGATGGCGGCGAGCGCGGCGACGTCCCGCAGCTCGACCCGCCCCCGCAGCGGCCGCAGGACCGCGCGATCGGCGAGGCGGCGCATCACCCGGCAGACATGCACGTTGGTGAGGCCGGTCATGTCGCCGACGACGCGCTGCGACAGCGCCAGATCGATGGCCCGGCCGGCGAGAACCGCCTCGCATTGCGTGCGCAGCGCCAGCTCCAGCAGCAGGAAGGCGACGCGCTCCTCGGCGCGGCCCTGGACGATCCGCAGCATGCGTTCGGCCTGCCGGGCGCGGGCGGCGGCCTCCAGCAGCGAGATGATCGGGGCGAGGCCGGCGACGCCGCGATGGAGGCGGCCGGCCTCCTCGTGCGAGAAGAAGGCGACGACGCTGGTGGCGTCGGCCACCGCCTCGAAGCTCGAGGAGCAGGTGTCGGCGGCGGCGGGGTGCAGGACGTCGATCGGGAGCAGCAGGTCGAAGAGCACGCGCCGGCCGTCGTCCATGGTCTTCTGCAGGGCGATGCGCCCGCTCAGGACCCAGACGGCGCCCGGCGCGTCGTCCCCCTCGCCCACCAGGCCCGTGCCGGGCTTCACCACGCGGGCCCGGCGGCGGCAGTCCTGCAGGAAGCGCCGGCTCTCACGGCTCATCTGCTCCAACAGCGCATCCCCGTGCGCCGCCGGTCGAGGGCGGGACTGCATGTTCATGTGCGGACCTTCCTTGCGGCGAAGCGCCGTCTTTCAGCGACAACGACGCGGCGGTCGCGCCGGTTCCACACTTGACCTGAGTTAATGCGTCCGGGCCCGCGCCCTTCTACCCCGGAGTGCGAC
>DATFKM010000314.1:0-7993 GCA_035268645.1 Paracoccaceae bacterium
CCTGTCGGGCGGAGGCGTGGGAGACGCTGGCGCGCGAGGTCACGGAGGCGCGTGTTCGGGCATCGTTCCGCCACCTCGGCGCGACGCGGGTCACCCGCCACGACCTGCCGAACCTGCAGGCGTTCAACTTCGTGATCGAGGGGACGCTGGGCGGCGGGGTCAACCGCTCGCTCGGCCTCGACCGGCACGGCAAGACGCTGTCCTACCTGCTGCTGGAGATGGAGATCGAGGCCGACCCGGCGCTGCTGCCCGAGGGCTCGCCCTACGCGACGGGCTGACGCGCGGCGGCGGGGCCGGGCGCCCTCGGCCGAGCCGCGAGGCGAGGCGCGGTCGGAGGGGGGTCGATCCCCCCTCCGGCCGCTCGCCCGCGACGGGTTCAGACGCGCGAGACGTTGGCGCTGCGCTCGGGCAGGCCGAACTCCCGGCGGCAGATCTCGGCGAGCTTCGCGACGCCGGCCCGTATCGTCTCTTCGGACGGGTTGGCGAAGCACAGGCGCAGGCTGCGCCGGCCGTGATCGGGGTCCGCGCACCACTCCGCCCCGGGGTTGATCGCGACGCCCTCCGCCGCGGCGACCGCCGCGAGGCGCGTCGTGTCCACCGGGGCCGGCAGGGTCGCCCAGACGAAGATGCCGCCCTCGGGGCGGCGGTACTCGGCCGTCGCGCCGAACTCGGCGTCGAGCGCCTCGCAGAGCACCGCGCATTTCTCGCCGAGGCGGGTCTGCACCGCCGCGCAGTGCTCGTCGAACATCGGGCCCATGCGGGCGAGCGTCATCTGCTCGATGGCCGGGGTGCCGGCGTCGCTCTTGAGCGCGAGGAGCTGGGCGAGGGCGGGGCGGTCCGCCACGAGGAAGCCGAGGCGCAGGCCCGGCGCGATCTGCTTGGAGAAGGTCCCGCAGTAGATCGTGCGCCCGTCCGGATCGAGCGCGCGGATCGCCTTCGGCCGGCCGCCGGCGAAGACGAGGTCGGCGTAGCAGTCGTCCTCGAACAGGGTGACGTCGTGGCGGGCGGCGATCTCCAGGATCTCCCGCCGCCGCTCCTCCGGCATCACGGTGCCGGTCGGGTTCTGCACGGTGGGGATCAGGTAGACGTAGCCGACCCGCCGGCCCTCGCGGCCGAGGCGGGCCAGCGTCTCCTCCAGCGCCTCGGGGACCATGCCGTGCGCGTCGGTGCGCACGCCGACGGGCTCGGCCCCGCGGGCGCGGATGCGGGTCAGGGCGCCGCCGTAGTTCTCGAGCTCGCACGGCACCGCGTCGCCGGGGCCGACGAGGGCGTGATTGACGAGGTCGAGCGCCTGGAGGGAGCCCGAGACGATCAGCACCTCTTCGGGATCGCAGGGCATGCCGGTGCGGCGGGTCAGCATCTCGGCCACCATGCGCCGGCACCCGGCGTGGCCCTTGCCGCCCGTCGGGTTGTACATGGCGAGGTCGCCGCCCTCCTCGGCGATGGCGGCGGCGGCGGCCTCGCGCAGCGCCTCGACCGGCACGCAGTCGGCCTCGACGTGCCCGCCGACGAAGTTGAACTCGGGTTGGCCCTTGAACTCCGGCGCGGGGGCCGGAAGCCCCTGCAGCCAGCGCGGCGAATGGCCCTGCGGTCCGTCCATGTCCGTCTCCTCCCATGCCCCGCGATTCCGCGGATTTCGGCGCAGCCTAGACGCGGCGTCCGCCCTTCGCCATCATCCGCGGGCGTCAAGGGAGACCGCCATGACCGTCCAGCCGAAGATCGAGCGCCGCCCCTCCGTCTGCCCGCACGACTGCCCCTCGGCCTGCGCGCTGGAGGTGGAGGTGATCGACGGCGCGCGGATCGGGCGCGTGCGCGGCGCCAAGGACCAGAGCTACACCGACGGCGTGATCTGCGCGAAGGTCGCCCGTTACGCCGAGCGCATCCACCATCCGGACCGCGTCACGCACCCCATGCGGCGGGTCGGCGCCAAGGGCGAAGGGCGCTGGGAGCGGATCACCTGGGACGCCGCGCTCGACCTGATCGCCGAGCGTTTTCTCGCGGCGGAGGCCGAGCACGGGCCCGAGACGGTCTGGCCCTACTATTACGCCGGCACCATGGGGCTCGTGATGCGCGACGGCATCAACCGGCTTCGGCACGCCAAGCGCTATTCGGGCTTCTTCGCGACGATCTGCACCACGATGGCCTGGACCGGCTTCATCGCCGGGACCGGCCGTCTCGCCGGCGCCGACCCGCGGGAGATGGCGCAGTCCGACTGCGTGGTGATCTGGGGCACCAACGCGGTGCACACGCAGGTCAACGTGATGCACCACGCGATCAAGGCGCGGAAGGCGCGGGGCGCGAAGATCGTCGCCATCGACATCTACCGCAACGACACCGTCAAGCAGGCCGATCTCGGGCTGGTGCTGAAGCCCGGCACCGACGGCGCCCTCGCCTGCGCGGTGATGCACTGCCTGTTCCGGGACGGCGGGGCCGACCGGGCCTATCTCGCGGAATACGCCGACGATCCGGAGGGGCTGGAGGCGCATCTCGCCACCCGCACCCCCGAATGGGCCGCCGAGATCACCGGCCTCGGCGTCGAGGAGATCGAGGCCTTCGCGGCGCTCCTGAAGGAGAGGCCGCGCGCCTATCTCCGGCTCGGCTACGGCTTCACCCGCCAGCGCAACGGCGCGCACAACATGCACGCGGCGCTGTCGGTGGCGACGGTTCTCGGCGCCTGGCGGCACGAGGGCGGCGGCGCCTTCCACAACAACGGCGCCGTCTACGGCTGGGACAAGACGCTGGTGGAGGGGCTCGACGTGCGCGACCCCGCGATCCGCACGCTCGACCAGTCCAAGATCGGGCGCGTCCTGACCGGCGACGCGGAGGCGCTGCACGGCGGCCCGCCGGTGACGGCGCTCCTGATCCAGAACACCAACCCGGCGAACGTCGCGCCCGAACAGCGCCTCGTGCGCGAGGGCTTCGCGCGGGAGGACCTGTTCACCGTGGTCCACGAGCAGTTCATGACCGAGACGGCGGAGATGGCCGACGTGGTGCTGCCGGCGACGCAGTTCATGGAGCACGACGACCTCTATCAGGGCGGCGGCCACCAGCACGTCATGCTCGGCGCCAAGCTGATCGACCCGCCGGGCGAGTGCCGCAGCAATCACGAGGTGCTTTCGGCGCTCGCCGCCCGGCTCGGGGCCGAGCATCCGGGCTTCGCCATGAGCGCGCGGGAGATCATCGACCGCACCCTGCGCGCCTCCGGCCACGGGACCCTCGAGGCGCTGGAGGCGCGGAGCTGGCTCGACGTGCAGCCTCCGTTCCGCGAGGCGCATTACCTCGACGGCTTCGCCTGGCCGGACGGGCGCTTCCGCTTCCGCCCCGACTGGGCCACGGCGCCCGCGCCGAACGCCGGCGTCATGGGACCGGTCGGCGCCATGCCGGCCTTCCCGGACCACTGGGACGTGATCGAGAGCGCCGACGCGGCGCATCCCTTCCGGCTCGCGACCTCGCCCGCGCGCAACTTCCTCAACTCCACCTTCACCGAGACTCCGACCTCCGCGACGCGGGAAGGCGGCCCCTCGGTGATGATCCACCCGGAGGACGCGGCGGCGCTGGGGATCGGCGAGGGCGACGCGGTGACCGTCGGGAACGCGCGCGGCGCGGTGACCCTTTCCGCGCGGCTCTTCGACGGGCTCCGACGCGGCGTGGTGATCGCCGAGAGCATCCATCCCAACCGCGCCCATGCGGGCGGCGAGGGGATCAACGTGCTGGTGGGCGCCGATTCGGTCGCGCCTTACGGCGGCGCGGCCTTCCATGACGTGAAGGTGAGCCTGCGCCGCGCCCGAGGGGTTCCACCGGGTCGCGGCCGGGCTTAGGTCGGGGGACGAGAGAGGAGAGCCGCCTTGCCCGACGCCTCGCACGAGATCGCGCCCGTCGCGATGTTCGACGCCGCCCGACCGTGGCAGTTCCATGTCGAGCTGACCGACAAGTGCAACGCGGGCTGCCCGATGTGCCCGCGCACGGACCATATGAACGGCTGCGTCGCGGACCGGAGCAAGGTGTTCAACGTCGAGCTGACGCTGGAGGACTTCCGGCGCAGCTTCGACGACGAGACGTGCGCGCGGACCTCGGACGTGATCCTCTCCGGCGCCTACGGCGACCCGATCGCCGCCAGCCAGTGCCTCGAGATCGTGGAGCACCTGACCGCGCGCGGCGTGCGGGTGGCGATGAGCACCAACGGCGGGCTGCGCCGGCCCGACTGGTGGCGGCGGCTGGGCGAGGCGTTCCGCGCCTCGGGCTCGCGGCTCGAGCTGCACGTCGACGGGCTGCGGGAGGTCAACGCGCTCTACCGGGTCAACACCCGCTTCGAGCGGATCATGGCCAACGCCGAGGCGTTCCTCGCGACGGGGGCGGAGGCCGAGTGGCACTTCATCCTCTTTCGCCACAACGAGCATCAGCTCGCCGAGGCGCGGGCGTTGGCGGACCGGATGGGCTTCCGCGCCTTCGTCGCCATCGATTCGATCCGCTTCTCGAAGTCGCCGAGCTTCGACTACGTCCTCCCGACCGGAGAGCGGCGGACGCTGGAGCCGCCGACGCTGCGCGTGGACGAGACCCTCGGCCCCGGCAAGGCGGATCGCGAGGACGCCAACGCCGTCGCGCCGCCGCGGATCGGCGGCGTCTCCTGCAAGTCGGCGGCGGTGAACCGGGCCTACGTCTCGGCGCACGGCATCGTCTCGGCCTGCTGCTGGATGACGGGCTCGGACGAGGAGGCGGCGCTCAACGCCTCGGCCGGCGTCGACCCGGACGAACGGCACGATCTGCACAAGCGGCCGCTGGCGGAGATCCTGGCGGACGAGCCCTTCGCCTCGATCTACGCGGAGCGCTGGGGCGCCTGCGCCCTCGAGACCTGCCTGCGCAAATGCGCCGAGGACAGGCGCAACATCCGTCATCGGGTGGAGCGGGGCTGAATCCGGCGGCGGCGGGGGGCGACCGCTCGCCGCGATGCGCTCGGCGTGCGGCGGCATACATGACGTCCCGAACGCAACGCCACCAAGGAGGTCGTCCATGACCCGCATGATCGTCGCCGCCGCAGCAGCGGCCATCCTCGCGCTTCCGGCCGTCGCCGAAGAGCACGTCGTCCGGATGCTGAACAAGGGGCCCGACGGCGACCGAATGGTGTTCGAGCCCGCCGTGATCCACGCCGAGACCGGCGACACCGTGCGCTTCGTGCCCGAGGACAAGGGCCACAACGCCGTCTCCGAGGTCGTGCCCGAGGGCGCCGAGGAGTTCCGCGGCCGCATCAACGAGGAGATCGTCTACGAGGTGAACGCCGACGGCGTGCATCTGGTGAAGTGCACGCCGCACTGGGCGCTCGGCATGCTGGCGCTGATCGTCGCAGGCGACGACTTCTCCAACCTCGACGACGTGCAGGACGTGCGCAAGCCCGGCAAGGCCGACGACCGCTTCGAGGCGTATCTCGAGGAGGCCCGCGCGCAGGCCGAAGGCTGACGCCGACCGGGTGGGGATGTAGAGTGCGCGTCCCGCCTTCCGAAGGGAGCGCCCCCGGATGCGCCGCCTCCGCCTCGCCGCCGCCGCCGTCGCCCTCCTCGCCGCCGCGGCGCCGGCGCTGGGGCGGGAGGACCCGCCCTACGCCGCCACGCTCTACGGCGGCGTCCTGACCAAGGAGACCTGGGGCGATCTCGTCCTCGCCCCCTGGGACGCAAGGCTGGAGGACGGCGGGCTCGTCGTGGCGGGGCTATCGGCGCGGCTCGCGACCCCGGCGCGGGGGCGGCTCGGTTCGCTGGACTGGGAGGCGGAGGCGCTGGTGTCGCGGCACTGGGGCGCGCAGGGCCACTGGGCGCTGGCGCTCGTGCCCGCGACGCTGCGTCTGCGCGCGCCGGGGGCGCCGCTCTCGGCGTCCTTCGGGCTCGGCCTCTCGGCGGCGTCCGAGGTGCCGAAGGCGGAGCGGGCGAGGCAGGGCTCCTCCGCCGTGATGATCTACTGGGCGCTCGAGCTGGAGGCCGGGCTGCCGGACACGCCCTTCAGCGCGGCGCTCCGGCTGCATCACCGCTCCACCGCCTACGGCCTGTTCGGCGACGCCGGCGGTTCGAACGCGGTGATCCTCGGCCTGCGCCGCCGTTTCCGCCGGGCGCCTTGCACCGCCGCCGCGCATCGGGGAGAGAGGGGGCGGAACCGACGGAGCCCCGCATGGTCCACGCGCTGCCCAACCTGCTCACGAGTTTCCGCCTGGTCGCCGCGCCGGGCGTGGCGCTCGTCTTCGCCGGGCTGCCGCGCCCGACGGCCGACCTGATCGCCTTCGGGCTCTTCGCCCTCGCCGCCGTCACCGACTGGGCGGATGGCTGGCTCGCGCGCCGGCTCGGCGCGGTCAGCGCCTACGGGCGGATGATGGACCCGATCGCCGACAAGGCGATGGTGATGATCGCGCTCGCGGTGCTGCTGATGCTGACCGGCCCGAACCCGCTGATGATCGTGCCCGCGGCGGCGATCATGCTGCGGGAGGTCGCCGTGTCGGGCCTGCGCGAGTTCCTCGCCGGGCGGGTGGAGGCGCCCGTGACGCGCCTCGCCAAGTGGAAGACCACGGTGCAGATGATCGCCATCGGGGCGCTGCTGCTCGCCGGCTGGGCGACGGAGCGCGAGGCGCTGCTGTTCCACCAGCTCGGCCCCGAGACGTTCTTCGCGATCCTCGAGGGCGCGGCGCCGGATCCGCACTGGCTCGGACCGCTGCGCGCGGCGACGCCGGCGGTGGTGACGGGCGGCTTCGGACTGCTCTGGATCGCGGCGGCGATGACCGTCTGGACCGGGGTCGGCTATTTCCGCCGCGCGCTCGCCCATCCCGCCGCGAAGGAGGTCTGAGCGATGCGCGTGCTCTATTTCGCATGGCTGCGCGAGCGCATCGGCGCCGCGACCGAGGAGGTGGAGACCGAGGCCGCGACCGTGGCCGGGCTGGTCGAGGAGCTCCGCGCCCGCGACGAACGGCACGCGGCGGCCTTCGCCGACCTCGCCGCGGTGCGGGTGGCGCTGGACGAGGAGATGGCCGATCTCGACGCACCCCTCGCCGGGGTGCGGGAGGTCGCCTTCTTCCCGCCGGTGACGGGCGGCTGAGATGGCCGGCGCACGGATCCTCGTCAGGGTTCAGGAGGCGGATTTCGACGTCTCCGAGGAGCTGGAGCGCCTGACCGCCGGGCGCGCCGACGTCGGCGCGGTGGCGAGCTTCGTCGGCCTCGTGCGCGACCGGGCCGGGGAGACGGCGATCTCCGGCATGACGCTGGAGCACTGGCCGGGCGCGACGGAACGGGCGCTGACCCGCATCGCCGGGGATGCGGCCGCGCGCTGGCCGCTGCAGGGGGCGCTGATCGTGCACCGCGTGGGGCCGCTGCGCCCGGCCGAGCGCATCGTGCTCGCCGCCGCCGCCTCGCCGCACCGCCACGCGGCCTTCGAGGCGGCGGCCTTCCTGATGGACTGGCTGAAGACCGAGGCGCCCTTCTGGAAGAAGGAGGAGACGCCGGAGGGCGCGCGCTGGGTCGAGGCGCGCGAAAGCGACGACGCCGCCAAGGCCCGCTGGGGCGCCTGAGCCGCGGTCGTCGCGCCCTTTGGCGGGCGCGGCGCCGCGCGGGGGCGTCGAGCCCGTCGCGCGGCGCCCCGATCCGCGGAGCGGATCGGAGCGCACCCGTTGGCTGATGCTTGGCGACTCGGGCCGGGGCCTGCTAGATTTCGCGTCATGGACGCTTCGAACCCCCAGATGTCGGCGCCGCGGCGGGCGATCCACCGGCTCGACGAGGCCGCGCAGAACCGCATCGCCGCGGGCGAGGTGGTCGAGCGGCCCGCCGCCGCCGTCAAGGAACTGGTCGAGAACGCGCTGGACGCCGGCGCCCGGCGCGTCGAGATCGAGATCGCGGACGGCGGACGCACGCTGATCCGGGTCTCCGACGACGGCGAGGGCATCCCGGCCGGGGAGATGGCGCTGGCGCTGGAGCGGCACGCGACCTCCAAGACCGACGGCGCGGACCTGCTCGACATCGCCAGCTTCGGC
>DATFKM010000315.1:0-3923 GCA_035268645.1 Paracoccaceae bacterium
TGCCGCCGCCCCCCTCCAGCGTGTCGCGCCCCCCGCCCCCGAACAGCCGGTCGCGGCCGGCGCCGCCATGCAGCGCGTCGCGCCCGGCGCCCCCGTCGAGCGTATCCCGCCCGCCGCCGCCGAAAAGGGAGTCGGCGCCGCCGCCGCCCTCGAGTCGGTCGCGGCCGCCGCCCCCCTCCAGCCGCTCGCGCCCGCTCCCGCCGAAGAGCCGGTCGCGCCCGCCGCCGCCGAGCAGCAGATCGTCGCCCGGCCCGCCCTCCAGCAGGTCGCGGCCGCCGCCGCCCCAAAGCGTGTCCGCCCCGTCGCCGCCGACGAGGACGTCGGCCCCCGGCCCGCCCTCGAGCGCGTCGTCCCCGGCCTCGCCCAGCAGCGTGTCGTCGCCTTCGACGCCGAGCAGCGTGTCGTCGCCCGGTCCGCCATGGATCGCGTCGTCGCCGCCACCCCCGTCCACCCGGTCGTCGCCCTCCGGCCTGAGCGCGATCAGGTCGTGCCCCCCCGCATCGGCGCGCGACAGCGTCAGCAGCGCCCCGTCGCCCGTCGACACGGCCGCGAGGCCCGCGACCTCCGCCTCCGGGCCGAGCGCGTGACGTTCCACCTCCACGAGCCGACCGCCGGCGCCAACCACGCGCACCACCACGTCGCCGCCGACCTCGGCCGAGACCAGATGATCCCGCCCCCCGATCCGCACCGCGGCGAGGGCCGTCGCCCCCGCCTCCGAACCGATCCGCTGCAGCGTCCCGTCAGCCGCGACGCGGTAGCCCACCGTCCGTCCCTCCGAGGCCGCCCAGAGCCAGACCTTCCCGCCGTCCCGCAGCACCTCGACCGCCGCCGCCCCCACCAGGTCGAAGCCGCTCTCGCCGTCGCCGACGCCGCGCATGTCGACCATCCGCGGCGACGCCTCGTCGAGCGTCCAGACCCCGAGCGCGCCGTCCCGCCGGCTCGTCGCCGCCGCGAAGCGCCGCCCGCCCACCTCCAGCACCGCGAGATCCGAGACGTCCGCCAGCGGCAGGCCCGGCGCCTCCTCCACCCGCGCCGCGAGCGTCAGGCCGAAGGGATCGAAGCGCAGCACGCTCAGGCCGCCGTCCCAGCCGCCGCCGACCAGGAGATGCAGCAGCCCGTCCCGCTCGAACCAGGCGAAGGCGCCCGGATGCATCAGCCCCGCGCCGTGCACCGCGGCCGCCGTCTCCGGCGGCTCCGGCACGCCGCCCTCGTCGAGCCGCGCCAGACTGACGCCGAGCCCGCCCGTCGCCAGCCACCGCGCGCCGTCCCAGTCGAAGGCCAGGATCGCCGGCGCGCCGGTCAGCATGTCGTCCGCGTCGTAGAACATCGCGCTCTGCGACCAGACCGGGACCAGCCGGTCGTCCTCGGTCGCGGACCAGCCGCCGCCGCCGCCCGCGCCGCGCGCCGCGCCGGCCGCGTAGAAGCGCGCCGCGCCCTCGTGCAGCACGCCCGTCACCTGGGCCGGCCCCTCCGCCGCCTCGCCCCCGCCCCGCAGGCGGTCGAGCGCGCGCAGCCGGTCCGCCGCCTCCCCGGCGGCGAGGTCGGCGTAGATCAGGTCGTCGCCCTCGCTCCCCGTCAGCGACTGGGCGCCGAGCCCGCCGACGATCGGCGCGCCCGGCCCCGCGCGGGAGCCGTCTCCGGTAGCCATGCGATCCCACCCCTGAGATCCCGTCGGTCACCGGAGGCGGATAGGGCCCGGCCTCTTGCCGCGCCGCGAAGCGAATCGGTTAAGGCGCCGGCTTTCAGGCTTTACGGAAGGTTGCCGCGCATGACGGGCCGCAGGCCGGTCATGTCCCCGCGCCGCCCTTGCGGATCACGAAGCGCCGGCCGCCGCCGGGCAGCGGCGTCTCCGCCTCGAGGGCGTGGCCCTGCTCGGCGCAGAAATGCGGCACGTCGACCACCGCCGCCGGATCGTCGGACAGAAGCGCCAGCCGCGCGCCCGGCGCCAGCGCGCCCAGCCGCTTGCGCGCGCGCAGCACGGGCAGGGGGCAGAGCAGCCCGAGCGCGTCGACCTCCACCGCGTCCTCGCCCATCGCCGGTCTCCCACCCTTCGCCGCGCCTCCCGGCTACGCCGCGCTGGCCGCCTGCGCAACCCGACGCCGCGGCGCCGCTTGCCGCACCGCGCCGGCGGGCCTAGCCTCCGCGCTCACCGCTTCCCGGAGCTCCGCATGACCGCCCCCGTCCGCCCCGCGGCCGCCCTCCTTCTCGCCCTCGCCGCCCTCGCCGCGCCCGCCGAGACGCGCGAGGACGCCGGCCCGGCGCCTGAGGCCGCCGCCGAGGCCGGCGCGCCCGCGGGCGCCGAGACGGCGACCCCCGACGCCCCGACCCCCGAGGCCCCAACCCCCGAGGCCCCCGCCGCCCCCGGCGATCTGCCGCTCGAGGCCCGCCTCGCGCTCCGCGCCGCCTTCGACGACCCGCGCCCGCCCGCCGCCGCCTACGTCGTGCTCGACGGCGCGCGCATCGAGACGCCGCTCGCCCCCGGCCCGGCCGATCCGGCCCGCGGCGCCGCCCTCTTCGCGGACCCCGAGGCGGCCGGCTGCGTCGTCTGCCACGCCGCCCCCGGCCTCGCGCGCCTCGACGCGATCCCGCGCCTGCTGCGCGAGCGGCTGCCGCGCCCCGCCGCCGCCCCGCCGGCCGAGGCGGAGGCCGCCGCGGTCCCGGAGGACGCCTTCGCCGACGCCACCGAATCCGCGCCCGCCGCGACGCCGACGCCGCGCCTGAACCCGCGCCGCGCGCCGCCGCCTCCGGACCCCCTCGCCCTGCCGGAGGAGAACCTGCCGCCGATCCTGCCGCTGCCCGTCGGCCCGGATCTCGCCGGCGTGGCCGACCGGCTCGACCCGGCGGAACTGCGCCTGATCGTGGTCAATCCGCGCCTGCGCGACCCGGCCTCCCCGATGCCGGCCTATCACCACGTCGACCCCGCCCGCGCCCGCCGGGCGCCGGGCTTCCGCCAGCCCTGGCTCTCGCCGGTGCAGATCGAGGACGTGCTCGCCTATCTCCGGACCCTCGACACGCCCGAGCCCGAGACGGCCCCCGCGCCCGAGGCCACGCCCGCCCCCGCCCCGGCCGCGACGACGCCCGACTGACGCCGCGACCACGCAGACGTGACGCCCAGCCCCCGTGACCCCGCGGCGCCGCCGGTCTAACGAGGGGTCCACCGCGTCGCCGGAGGCCCGCCCATGTCCGAAATCGGCATTCTCACCGCCTTCGTCGGCGGGCTGCTCTCCTTCCTCTCGCCCTGCGTGCTGCCGCTGGCGCCGCCCTATCTCGCGTTCATGGCCGGCACGACGCTCGACCAGTTCGCCGACGGGGCCGAGCCCGACGCCGCCGCCGCCCGGCGCATCCGCATCGCCTCGCTGTTCTTCGTCGCCGGGCTCGGCACCGTCTTCGTCGCGCTCGGCGCCACCGCCAGCGCCGTCGGCCAGCTCATCGCCAGCTACCGCTACGAGTTCGGCATCGTCGCCGGCTTCACCATCTTCGTGCTCGGCCAGCACTTCATCGGCTTCCGCCGCGCGCCGCAGACCGCGGCGCTCGTCGTGGCGCTGTTCGCCGCCGCCACCCTGATCTCCGGCGGCTCGCTCGCCGAGGCGCTGGACCGCCACTGGCCGGCGCTGATCGCCCTCGCCGCCCTCGCCGCGGCGCTCCGCCTCTCGGGCCGCGAGCACCTTCCCTTCCTGATGCGCGAGGCCCGCTTCGACGCCGGCCGCGCCGCCGGCACCTACGGCGGCGCCTACGTCATCGGCCTCGCCTTCGCCTTCGGCTGGACGCCCTGCATCGGCCCGGCCCTCGGGCTGATCCTCGCGCTCGCCGCCCAGCAGGAGACGCTCGGCGCGGGCGTCGGCCTGCTCGCGGTCTACGCCGCCGGCCTCGGCCTGCCCTTCGTGCTCGCGGCGATGTTCGTGCGCCCCTTCATGCGCTGGATG
>DATFKM010000316.1:0-7533 GCA_035268645.1 Paracoccaceae bacterium
GGCGGATCCGGGCTATCAGCCGGGCTGGGCGATGCGCGCCATCTCCCGCGCGCGGCGGGGGCTGAGCGAAGGTGCGCTCTCGGACTGGGAGGAGGCGCTGCGCCGGGCCCCGCGGGACTGGCGGGCGCGGCTGGCGCGGGCGGCGTTCCTGCTGCGCGAGGGGCGGGCGGAGGACGCGCTCGCGGATCTCGAGCGGGCGGCGGCGATGGCGCCGCGCGAGCCGGACGTGCATTTCAACCGAGGGCTGGCGCTGGCCGAGCTCGGCCGGACCGAGGCGGCGCGCGAGGCGTTCGGGCGGACGATACGGCTCGATCCCGGCGACGCGCAGGCGCATCTGCGCCGGGCGCTGACGCGGGCCGACGGGGATCCGCGCGGGGCGCTCTCGGATCTCGACGCGGCGGTGCGGCTGGCGCCGGACTGGGCGGCGGCCTGGGCGACGCGGGGCCGCCTGCAGGAGCGGATGGGCGACGCCGAGGCGGCGATGCGGGACTATCGCCGAGCCTTCGAGCTGGGCCTGCAGGCGCCGTGGCTGAACGAGCGGATCGAGGCGCTGGGCGGCTGAGGCGCGCCGGGCGGGCTCAGGAGGCGGCGGCGGCCGGCGGGGCGATGGCGGTCTCCTCGGCCTCGGCGAGGCCGTGCACCTCCGCCGGCTCGGCGAAGTCGCGCAGCGGCCTGAGGCCGAGCGGGACCCAGCGGCCGGGATCGACGGCGGCGACCTCCCGCGTGACCAGCACGCTGCGGCGCATCTCCTTGGCGAGCTCGTCGAGGCGGGCGACCTGGTTCACGGCCGAGCCGATGGCCGAGAAGGTCAGGCGCGTCGGCACGCCGATGTTGCCGAACATCACGTCGCCGATGCTCATGGCGATGGAGAAGGCGAGCTGTTCGGGCACGCAGCCCGCCGGCGCGGATCCCGACGCGACGCAGCGCGCGCGGTGGGCGAGCGAGGCGTCCATCGCGCGGGTGGCGGCGCGCACCGCGTCGGGTCCGCCGGTTTCGCCGCGGATCGGGAAGATGGCGAGCACGGCGTCGCCGATGAACTCCAGGATCTCGCCGCCCTCGTCGATCACCGGCTGGGCGGTGCAGTCGTAGTAGTCGCGCAGAAGCTGCAGATAGGCCTCCGGCGCCAGCGCGTTGGAGAGCTGGGTGGAGCGGCGGAGGTCCGAGTACCAGATCACGGCGCGGATCGTCTCGCCGTCGCCGCGCCGGACGTCGCCGCCGAGGGCCTTGGCGGCCGCCGTCCTGCCCAGATAGGCGTTGGCGAGGTTGACCATGACGCGCTTCTGGATCGAGGCGTGACAGGCGACGGCGAACACCTTCTGCACCCGCGTCAGCGCCTGGAGGTCGCCGTCGGAGAAGCCGCCCGGGCGCGTCGTGGCCCAGGACGCCATGATGCCGGAGGCGCCGCCGCGGTAGGCGTCCACCTCGGCGATGCGGAAGCTGGTGGCGGTCATCAGGTAGTCGGTGAAGCCGGCTTCCGCGAGTTCGTCGAGCACGGGGAAGTCGCGCAGCGCGTCGGGACCGTCGAGCCGCCGGCGCAGGCGCGCGAGGCGGTTGACGAGGACGTGGTGGAACGGGCTTTCCTCGAAGGCGCCGGTCGGGATGGCGTCGTGGCGGTACTGGAACAGTTCCGCCCCGTCCTCGAGGCGCCAATAGATCTGTTCGGCCTGGAACAGCGGGTGCAGCGTCGGCCAGCTGAGCGCGGCGCGCTGCAGCGGGATGCCGAGAGCGTGCAGCCGGGCGCAGAGCGCGCCGAAGAGTTCCACGATGTCGGCATCGTGGAGCGCCTCGTCGAGCAGCCAGCGCTCGATCTCCTCGGTCAGGGGGGCGTGTGACATGGGAATGAAGATAGAGGCGGGCGCCGGATGCGCAACGGTCCGGCGCCACGCGCGTGGCCGGCGGCGGGCCGGCGAGGCGACGGCGCTCCCACCCGCCCACCCCGCGCCGCCGCCTCGCCGGGGTGGCGGTCGGAGGCATGGAGGGCCCCGAGGGAGCGCGGCCGGGCGGCGCGACCTTCGCCCCGGCGGCGCCGCGGCGGAGCCGGGCGGGAGGCGCGGGACGCGCCGACGCGCGCCGCGAGCGGGGGGCGCCCTCGGGCGCCTCCCCGAGCGGCGCGCAGCCCCGGGACGGAGGGCGGGGCGGGCGGCTCAGCCCTCGCCGGCGAAGCGGGCCTCGAGGGCCTCGCGGGTCGCGTCGTCGAGCTTGGCGAAGAGGGTGTCGGGGACCGTGAAGGGGTGGCCGGCGGCGAGGGCCGTCAGCGCCGTCCCGGCGTCCCCGGGCCAGGCGGCGTCGGCCTCGGTGAGGCCGAGCGCCTCCAGCATGCGGTCGGAGGCGTCGGGGACGAAGGGGCGCGAGACGGCCGCGTAGAGGCGGATCAGGTTGAGCCCGAAGCGCACGGCGGCGGCGGCGCGCTCGGGGTCGGTCTTGAAAAGCGCCCAGGGTTCGGCGCGCTGCAGGTATTCGTTGCCGACCACCCAGAGCGCGCGGGTCTCCGCCGCGGCGCGGCGGATGGCGACCTTCTCCCAGGCGTCGCGGAGGCGGGCGAGGCCGGCCTCGATCTCGGCCGCGGCTTCGCGTTCGAGGTCGGTCCAGTCGCCGCCCTCGGGCACGTTCTCGCCGAAGCGGGAGCGGCAGAACTTCGTCACGCGGGAGACGAAGTTGCCGAGGACGTCGGCGAGGTCCTTGTTGACGGTGGCCTGGAAGTGCTCCCAGGAGAAGTTGACGTCGTCGGTCTCGGGGATGTTGGCGAGCAGCCACCAGCGCCAGTAGTCGGGCGGCAGTATCTCCAGCGCCTGATCCATGAACACGCCGCGGCCCTGGCTGGTGGAGAACTTGCCGCCCTCGTAGTTCAGCCAGTTGGTCGACTTGATGTAGTCGACGAGGTGCCAGTCCTCGTGCCCCGAGGGCAGGTCGCCCGAGGCGCCCATCAGCGTCGCCGGGAAGCTGAGCGTGTGAAAGGGGACGTTGTCCTTGCCCATGAACTCGACGTAGCGGACGTCCCGCGCGCCGAGGTCGTCGCGCCACCAGCGCTGCCAGTCGGCGTCCGGCAGGCCGTTGGCGTCCGCCCATTCCGCCGTCGCGGCGATGTAGGCGATGGGGGCGTCGAACCAGACGTAGAAGACCTTGCCCTCCATGCCGGGCCACGGCTCGCCCGGCCCCTTCATCACCGGCACGCCCCAGTCGAGGTCGCGGGTGATGCCGCGGTCCTGCAGGCCCGTGCCGTCGTCGAGCCACTTCTTCGCGATGGAGGTGGTGAGGACCGGCCAGTCGGTCTTGGCGGAGATCCAGTCGCGCAGGCGGTCGCGCATCAGCGACTGCTTCAGGTGCAGGTGCTTGGTCTCGCGGATCTCGAGCTCCTTGGAGCCCGAGATGGCGGAGCGGGCGTCGATCAGGTCCACCGGGTCGAGCTGCTTGGTGCAGTTCTCGCACTGGTCGCCGCGGGCCTTGTCGTAGCCGCAGTTGGGGCAGGTGCCCTCGATGTAGCGGTCGGGCAGGAAGCGGCCGTCGGCGGGGGACCAGACCTGGCGCTCGGTCACCTCCTCGATCAGCCCGGCCTCGGCCAGCCGCGCGGCGAGGTGCTGGGTGAGGGCGTGGTTGCGGGCCGAGGAGGAGCGGCCGAAATGGTCGAAGGAGAGGCGGAAGCCCTTGGCGATCTCGGCCTGGACGGCGTGCATCTCGTCGCAGAACTCGGCCGTCGACTTGCCGGCCTTGGCGGCGGCGATCTCGGTCGGGGTGCCGTGCTCGTCCGTCGCGCAGATGAAGAGCACGTCGTGGCCCATGACGCGCATGGCGCGCGAATAGGCGTCCGAGGGGAGCTGGGAGCCGATCAGGTTCCCCAGATGCTTGATGCCGTTGATGTAGGGCAGGGCGGAGGTGACGAGGATCCGGGCCATGCGTGCTCCCCTGGGGCGTGACTCGCGGCCCCCTTAGCGCATCAGCGCGGGCCTTGCGAGCCGGGGTCGTCGCCGTTGCGCCGGCGGAGAAGCCGGGCGAGCACGAAGGAGGTGCGGGGCGTGTAGCGGTAGGGCGTGCGGCGCGCCGCGCGGCGGCCGCGCATCATGCGCCGGAAGCCGACGCCGGCGAGGCCGACATGGGCCGCCGCGATGAAGACGAAGAGCGCGGGCGCGCCGAAGCGGTCGATCAGGGTCGCGGCGACGACGGGGCTGAGCACCGCGCCGCAGGCGTAGAGGAACATCAGCGCGGCGTTGAGCTCGACCACCGAATCCGGCTCGACGAAGTCGTTGGCGTGGGCCGAGGAGATCGAGAAGATCGGGAAGGCGACGAGGCCGAAGGCGAAGGCGCCGGCGTAGACCGCGGTGACGGAGCTCGCGCCGTAGCCCGCGACGACGAGGCAGACGGCGACGGCGGCGGCGGAGACCGCGATCAGCACCCAGCGCCGGTCGTAGCGGTCCGAGAGCCAGCCGGCGGGGATCTGCGCCACCGCGCCGCCGGTGACGGCGGCGGCGAGGAAGAGGGCGATGCCCGGCGCGTCGAGCCCGACCTCGAGCCCGTAGACCGGGCCGACCATGCGGAAGGCGGGCATGGTGATGCCGGCGACGAACACGCCCGCGGCGCCGAGGGGCGAGAGGCGCATCGCGGCGAGGGGGCGCAGGCGCGGGGCGGTGGGCACCGGCGGCGGCGCGGCGCGCGTCACCGCCAGCGGCACCAGGCAGAGGCAGCAGAACATCGCGAGGATGTTGTAGGAGACGTAGGCCGAGGGCGGCAGCACCGCGATCAGCCCCTGCGCGCCGACCGAGGCGACGAGGTCGACCACGCGGTAGACGCCGAGCACGCGCCCGCGGTTGGCGTTGACGACCTTGGCCTGCAGCCAGCTCTCGATGACGGTGTAGCAGCCGGCGACGGCGAGGCCGGAGAGCACGCGCAGCCCCGCCCAGAACCACGGGTCGACATGCATCGGGTGGCCGAGCGCTCCGATGGCGCCGAGCGCGGCGAAGGCGGCGAAGGCGCGGGAGTGGCCGGCCGAGCCGGTCATCCGGGGCGCCAGCCAGCAGCCGACGAAGAAGCCCGCGAAATGCGCCGAACCGAGCACGCCGATCTCGGCCGTCGAGAAGCCGGAGGCGGCGCCCGAGAGCGCGTCGAGCGGGCCGAGCGCGCCCGAGCCGAGCTGCACCAGCGCGACGGAGAGGAAGAGCGCGGCGAAGGAGACGAGGGCGCGCATGGCGCGGGATCCGGTCGGGCGCGGCCGCCGCCGCGGGTCGGGAGGATGCGTGTGCGTCGCTGATGCCGCGTTCCGGGCGCGGACGCCAGCGGGCGCGTGCCGATCGCCTCGCGCCGGCGTTCGGGTGCGCCCGACGGGCCACGGGCGCCGGCCGGGCGCGGCGCGGCGGCGGGGCCGGGCCCCGAGGGAGGCGCGGGATGCGCCGAGGCGGCGCGAGGCGGGCGAACGATCTCCCCCGACGCGGCGCAGGTTCCGTTCGGTGCGGGGCGCGACCGGCGCGGACGCCCCGCCGGCGGATCGGCCCGGGCTGGGCGTCGCGGGCGGGGGTGGAGCGGGCCTCGGCTGGCCGGGGCGCTTCGCCCGTCAGCCGAGGCGCTGGGCGAGGGCGATGATCTCGCGGCTGCGGGCGATGTGGGGGAAGGCCTCGTCGAAGCGGCGGCGCATTTCGGCCATCGCCTCGGAGTCGGGGATCGCCTCGGCGGCCTCGAGCGTGCCGAACCGGTAGAAGGCGAGGTGGACGGGGCCGTCGCCGCCCTCGCTCCAGCCGCGCCAGGAGGCCTCGGCCGCGAAAGCCTCGTGCGCGTCGGGGAGGTGTTCGTCGCGATACCAGCGGTCGAAGGCCTCGCGCTCGGCTTCGGGGACGGCGGCGCGGACGACGAGGACGGCGGACATGGGCGGTCTCCGGGGGCTCTGGGCGCGGGGCGGCGTCGAGGCTAGCGCGCCGACGGGGTGGGGGGAAGACGGCGGGGCCGGGCGCCCTGAGGCGCGGGACGCGCCGAGGCGGCGCGAGGGGGGTCGATCCCCCCGACGCGGCGCAGGCCGCCCCCATCGGAACGGTCGGGCGGAAACGGGAGGAAAGGGATCCTCCGGGGCCGCCGTGCAGGGAGGCCGCGAGTTCCGGAGGGCCGAGGGGCCGTGTCCGGGGCCGCCGCGGGCCGGGCCGCGGCGCCGAGGCCGGACGGGGACGGGCGGCCGCGGCGCCCGGGCGCCCGGCGATCCGCTCGAGCCACGAGGCGGCGCCGGACCGGCCGGCCGGGGGCCGGCGAAAGCTTCGGGCCGGGCGGCGGGAGAGAAGACGACGCCGGGCCGTCGACGATCCGACTCCATCGCCCGGGCGCGTGACGCGGGCGCGCGAGGGGCGCGCGAGGGCCGCGACGCCGCGGCCGCGTTGCCGAGCCCGGCGACCGTTGCTAGAGAGGACGCGCGTCGCGCGGCCGGAGCGCGACCCAGCGGCGGCGGCCGCCGGCGCCCGGCCGGGCGCGCGGCCCCTCCCCGCGGCTCCGCCCGCGCCTTCCGACGCCGAGAAAGGCCCGACCATGCCCCGCGACGGCGACGCCTCCCGAGAGACGCAGAGCCCGGGCGCCCCGGCCGAGGGGGGCGCCGGAGGGCCGCCCGCCGCCGCGCCGCAGCCGCGGCCGAAGTCGCGCAACTTCGGGATGCTGATGCGGCTCGGACCCTACGTCCGGCCCTACCGCACGACGCTCTGGGCGGCGCTCGCGATGCTGCTGATCACCACCGCGCTGAACCTCGCGCTGCCGGTGGCGGCCGGGCGGGTGGTCGACGGCTTCTCGGCCGAGAACATCGAGCTGATGGACTGGTACTTCGTCTCGGCGCTCGGCATCGCGGCGGCGCTCGCGGTGGCGACGGCGCTGCGCTACTACCTCGTCACGCGCCTCGGCGAGCGGGTCGTCGCGGACATGCGGCGCGAGGTCTACGACAAGGTCGTGGCGATGAGCCCCGCGGTCTACGAGCGGCTGATGACGGGCGAGGTGCTGTCGCGGCTCAACACCGACACGACGGTGCTGCTCTCGGTCGTCTCGTCCTCGATCTCGATCGCGCTGCGCTCCTCGCTGCAGCTGGTGGGGGGGATGGGCATGATGCTCTGGACCTCGCCGCGGCTCTCGGGCTTCGCGTTCCTGATCGTGCCGCTGGTGGTGGGGCCGATCCTGATCTTCGGGCGGCTGGTCAGGAAGCTGAGCCGCGAGAGCCAGGACCGGCTCGCCGAGAGCTCGGCCCAGGCCTCGGAGACGCTGCTCGCGGCGCAGACGGTGCAGGCCTACACCGCCGAGGGCATGGCGCGCGACCGCTACGGCGACCTGATCGAGCGCAGCTTCGACGCGGCGAAGCGGCGGATCGTGGCGCGCTCCAAGCTGACGGTGGTGCTGATCTTCCTCGTCTTCGGCGGGATCGTCGGCGTGCTCTGGATCGGGGCGAAGGATCTGCGCGCGGGGGAGATGACGCCGGGCGAGCTGGTGCAGTTCCTGATCTTCGCGGTGGTGGTGGCGGGCGCGGTCGCCTCGCTCTCGGAGGTCTGGGGCGAGGTGCAGCGCGCGGCGGGCGCGACAGAACGTCTGGTC
>DATFKM010000317.1:0-3205 GCA_035268645.1 Paracoccaceae bacterium
GTTCAGCACCGCCTTCATCGCGCTCTTCACCGCGGTCAGCGCCATGCGGTTGACGTAGACCCGCGGCAGCAGCCGGCGCACGCGGCGCAGCGCCGACGGATCGTCGCCGGTCCGCTCGCCCATGTCGCGCAGCAGGCGCACCCGCGTCTCGGTCAGCGCGTTGATGCGGCGCTGGAAGAACGGCGCCGCCAGCGCCTGCGGCGCCAGCAGCGCCAGCGCCACCAGCGCGATGAGCGGCTCGACCCAGAGCATGTAGGCGAGGACGCCGAGCAGCGTCGCCGCCGCCGCGGCGGCGTTGGAGGGTCCTTCGCCCACGAAGCCGGCGAGCTTGTCGATGTCGTTGCCGAGCACGACCGCCCCCTCGCCGCGGCCCTTGGTGGGGCCCGAATGGCCGACCCCGTCGCGGGCGCCCGCGCCCTTCACCCGCACGCCGAGGGCGTGGGCGCGGGTGTACATCGCCGCGCTTTCCGCGACGCGGGCCTGGGCCATCCGGAGCAGCCATTTCGTCGCCTGGTGCACCAGCACCACGCCGGCGTAGAGCAGGCCCAGCCGCATCAGGAGCTCGACGTTTCCCGGCGTCACCGCGTCGTCGATGATGCGCCGCTGCAGCTCCACGGGCACCAGATCGATGGCCGCCGTCAGCACGGCCAGCGCGCAGAGGCCCGCCTGGCGCCAGCCGCTCATGCGTCTGACGTAGCCCCAGATGCCGGAGGCGGGACTGTCGTCGCCGCTGCGCGCGATTCGGCGCGGGCGCAGCGCGTGCAGGAGCCCGCCGAGGCCCCGGCGCGTGGCGCTCAGAACGAATCCTTCCGCCGCCGCACCTCGGCGAAGACCGAGGCGTCGTCGGCCCCGGCAAGGCCGACCGCCTCCTTCACCGAAGGCTTCCTCGCGCGGAGGAACGGGTTGGTCTCCAGCTCCTCGGCCAGGGTGACCGGCACGATCGGCTCGCCCCTGCCGTCGAGATCGGCGATCCGCGCGACCCGCTCGTTTAGCGCGGCGTTGTCCGGCTCGATCGAAAGCGCGAAGCGACCGTTGGCGGCGCCGTAATTGTGGCCCGAGTAGATCTCGGTGTCGTTCGGCAGTTCCATGAGCTTCGAGAGGCTCTCCCACATCTGGTGGTGCGTGCCCTCGAACACCCGCCCGCAGCCGAGCGCCATCAGGCTGTCCGCGGTGAAGGCCTTGCCCGCGCCGGGGAAGTGGAAGGCGACGTGCCCGATCGTGTGCCCGGAGACGTCGATCACCGTCGCCCGCTCCTCGCCGACGGCGATCTCGTCGCCCTCGTTCACGGCGAGGTCGAGCTTCGGCAGCCGCCCGGCGTCCTCGGCATGGCCGACGACCTTGGCGCCGTAGGCCTCGCGCAGGTCCTCCACCCCCTCGACGTGGTCGCCGTGGTGATGGGTCAGCAGGATCAGGTCGAGCCGTCCGCCCGCCGCCTCGATCGCGGCCTTCAGCGGCGCGGTCTCGGGCGCGTCGACGACGGCCCAGACGTCGGCCTCGGGCTCGTGCAGCAGGTATCCGTAGTTGTCGTCCCGGCAGGGCACGACGGTCACCTCGAGGGTCATTGGAATGGCCTCCGGCGTTGCGCTAGAGTGTTGCCGGGCGACGGACCCGGCGCTTCGGGGGCGGAGCCTAGCCTCGTCCGGAACCGGGCGAAAGGCGCCGACGCCCGTCCGAGGCTCCGCAGCGCGCGGGGCCGGGGCGTCCAGGACGACGCGGCGAGGCGGCCGCGGGAGGACCGATGCATCTGGACGTCGTGGATCTGCGCCGGTTCTACTACCGCACCGCCCTCGGCCGGGCGGCGCAGCGCGCGCTTCAGGGCGCGGTCCGCGGGATGTGGCCCGACGTCTCCGGCATGACCGTGGTCGGCTTCGGCTTCGCCGCGCCGCTGCTGCGCCCCTTCCTCGGCGAGGCGCGGCGCGTGATCTGCCTGATGCCGGCGCAGCAGGGCGTCTGCCGCTGGCCGGCGGAGGGGCCGAACGTCTCCGCGCTGGTCGAGGAGACGCACTGGCCGTTGCCGGTGGGCTTCGCGGACCGGCTGATCGTGGCGCACGGGCTCGAGAACTCCGAGCGTCCGCCGGCGCTCCTCGAGGAGATGCACCGGGTGCTCGCCCCCGAGGGGCGCTCGATCACGGTGGCGCCGAACCGCTCCGGTCTCTGGGCGCGGTCCGACGTCACGCCCTTCGGCCACGGCCGCCCGTATTCGGGACGACAGCTCGAGAGCGTGCTGCAGGCGCACGACTTCCAGCCCGAGCGCACGGTCGGCGCCCTCTGGGGCCCGCCGAGCCATCGGCGCTTCTGGCTGAAGACCGCGGGAGGCTGGGAGCGGCTCGGGCGCAGGCTCGACGCCCAGCGCCTCGCCGGCGCCGTGCTGGTGGAGGCGACGCGGCGGGTCTACGCCATGCCCCGGCCCGGCGCGAAGGAGCGCGCCCTTTCGCCGATCGAGGTGCTGGAGGGGCTGACCGGCCGGCCGAAGCCGCGCCCGACGCCGGGCCGCGCCCTCGGCGGCGGGTTCCGCGATCAGAGCCGATGGGGCCAGGGCGCTCCGGGCCAGCCCGGGCGCGGCCAGCCATAGGGCCAGCCGCCGGGACCGTAGGGACCGTAGAGCCACGCCTCGGCGCGCCGCAGCCGCAGCCCTTCGCGGAAGCCGAGATCGTTGGCGGCCTCCAGTTCCGGGCGCAGCGCCGCGGGGCAGACCGGGTTCATGCGCCGCCCCTCGACGCCGAGGCGGAAGGCGACGGTCGGCGTGCAGTAGGCCTCGAGGCCCTCCTGCCGGCCCGCCTCCCAGGCTTCGGAGTCCGGCGCGACGCCGACCTCGGCGCAGTTCGCGCGATGCTCGGCCAGCCGGTCGCGGCCGCGGCCCTCGGCCCCGTCGGCGAGGCCGACCGCGCGCCAGTCGGCATGGGGGCATTCGCGCGGCGGCACCGCCGTCGTCGTGCAGGCGCCGAGCGCGAGCGCCGCCGCGAGGAGGGCCGGGCCCCTCACGGAAACAGCACCCCGATGCCGAGCGAGACGCCCGAGCTGACGCCCCGGTCGCCGATGCCGACGCCGATTCCGACGTCGGGGCGCAGCACCGGCCCGGCCGCCTCGGCGCTTCCGCGCCCGGCGCGAGCGGCGGCGTAGGCGGCCGCGAAGTCCGGCTCCAGCGCCGGCGGACAGGCGAGGGCCGGCCGCTCCCCGGCCAGCGCCAGCGCCTCGGCGTTCTCGG
>DATFKM010000318.1:0-11332 GCA_035268645.1 Paracoccaceae bacterium
GCCCGGCGCGCGACGCGCTTGTGCAGAACCCTGCGGCGGCGCCCCCCGACGGAGAATCCCCCGACCGTCCCCTGCCCATGCATGGCGGTCTCATTCGCCGCCAGGAACAATGACTCGGATCGCGTCAAGGGAAGGCCGGGCGTTTCGATCCGCCGGGCGGACGTTCCGGATCGCGCCGCACCTCATCGGCGTCCGCGTCGGCGGCGAACTCGGCCTCGCGCCCCGGCCGGTCCGACGCGGCCTGATCGGCCTCGGGGACCGAGGCGCAGCCCTCGAGACCCTGGCGGGTCGGACCACGGTCGCCGCGACGCCGGCCTCAGCGAGGATCCCGGGACGTCTCGGCCCCGCGCTCAGCGGGCCGAGACGTGGGTCGAGGTCAGGTCCAGCAGCACCTTGCCGTCCTCGTCCGAGATCAGCGTTCGCACCGTCGAGACCCGCCGCCCCCGTTTCACCCATGTGGCCCTCGCCCGCAGGGTTCCGCTCCGCCGGTTGCCGAGGAGCTGCGCGTTCAGCGTCACCGCCACCGGGAAGCTCTCCATCCCCGGAGTCACCTCCGCCTCGCCCAGCGCCAGCCGCGTCGCGAGAACGTCGGCGAACCAGACCAGGGCGCCGGCATGGACGGTCCCGAACGGGTTGAGGATCCCGGGCCCGATCTCCATCGCGCCCTCGGCCGCGTCCTCGGCGACCGAAAGCACCTCGAAGGCGATCGCCCCCTCGTAGGACCGTACCGACATCACGCCTCTCCCCTCCGGCCGCCGCACGGCGATCCTGCCGCGCGTGCGGCGCTCCCGGCAACCCGGTTCAGGCGTGGATCGCCCCGTCGCCGCAGGCGAACGCCGCCTCGCGCATCGCCTCGGAGAAGGTCGGGTGCGCATGGCAGGTCCGCGCCAGATCCTCGGCCGAGGCGCCGAACTCCATCGCCACGCAGACCTCGTGGATCAGGTCGCCCGCCATCGGCCCGACGACGTGCGCGCCGAGGATGCGGTCGGTCTTCTCGTCGGCGAGGATCTTCACGAAACCGTCGCCCGAGAACATCGACTTCGCGCGCGCGTTGCCCATGAAGGGGAATTTGCCGACCTTGTAGGCGACGCCGTCCTCCTTCAACTGCTCCTCGGTCCGGCCGACGGCCGCGACCTCGGGATGGGTGTAGATGACCGACGGGATCACGTCGTAGTTCACGTGCCCGGCCTCCCCGGCGATGATCTCCGCCACGGCATGGCCCTCGTCCATCGCCTTGTGCGCGAGCATCGGGCCCGCGATCGCGTCGCCGATGGCGTAGCAGCCCTCCAGACGCGTGCGGAACGTCGCGTCCGTGACGATGCGGCCCCGCCCGTCGGTCTCGATGCCCATGTCCTCGAGGCCCAGCCCCTCCGTGAAGGGCTTGCGGCCGGTGGCGACGAGCACGACGTCCGCCTCCGCCTCGTGCTCCGAGTCGTCCTTGCGCGCCTTCCAGCGCACCGTCAGGCGGTCGCCCTTCTCGATCTCCGTGACCGCGGCGCCGAGCGTGAACTCCAGCCCCTGCTTCTTCAGGATGCGCTGGAACTGCTTGCAGACCTCGCCGTCCATGCCGGGCGTGATCTGGTCCAGATACTCCAGCACCTTGACCTTCGCGCCGAGCCGCGACCAGACCGAACCCATCTCGAGCCCGATCACCCCGGCCCCGATGACGATCATGTCCTTCGGGACCTCGGTCAGCTCCAGCGCGCCGGTGGAGGAGACGATGCGCTCCTCGTCCAGCTCGGCGAAGGGCGGCACGGCCACGTCGGAGCCGGTGGCGATCACGATCGACTTCGCGGTGTAGGTCCCCTCGCCCTCGCCGCCCTCGACGGTCACCTCGCCCTTGGCCGAGACGCGGCCCCAGCCCTTCAGCCAGTCCACCTTGTTCTTCTTGAACAGATAGGCGACGCCGTCGACGTTGCCCTTCACCGTCTCGGCCTTGTAGTCGATCATCCGACCGACATCGACCGAGACCTCCTTGGCCACGATCCCCATCTTCGCGAAGTCGCCCTCCGCCTCGTGCACCATGTGCGAGGCGTGCAGCAGCGCCTTCGAGGGGATGCAGCCGACGTTGAGGCAGGTGCCGCCCAAGGCGCCGCGGCCCTCCACGCAGGCCGCCTTCAGCCCGAGCTGCGCGCAGCGGATGGCGCAGACATAGCCCCCCGGGCCGCCGCCGATGACGATCACGTCGTAGTCGGACATCTCTGTTCCTCCGCGTCTTGCATTCGCGTCGCCGGCGGGGCAGCCTTCATCCTGAGGTTGCTTCGCACGGGAAAACTTCATGTTCAGGCTGATCTCCGCCCTGCTTCTCGGGGCGCTCGCCGGGGCGGGCGCGGCCTCGGCCCACGGCGGCGGCACCGACGCGCGAGGCTGTCACTTCGACCATCAGCACGGGGGTTATCACTGCCACTGACCGCTCAGGCGCCGCCGCCGGCCGGCCCGAGCGCCGCCGCCGCGAGCATCGTCGCCGTCGCGAAGAAGCCCACCGCCCAGACCGCGCTCCGCACCCAGGGGACCCCGAAGGCGTAGAGCGGCACGTAGACCACCCGCGCGACGAGATAGACCGTCGCGGCCCCCTCCGTCACGGGCGAGGACACGCCGGTCAGCGCCACCGCGGCCACCGCGGCGGCGAACATCACCAGCCCCTCGACATGATTCTCGAAGGCCCGCTTCAGGCGTGCGGGCGCCCCGGTCAGCTCCCGCGGGGGCGCCGTGTCGCGCGGCCCGGCCAGCCAGTCCGATCCCATCTGCAGGTTCGCCGGCACCGCCATCAGCAGCAGCTGCGCCGCCGCCAGCAGCCCGGCCCACGCCAGGATCGTCCCCTCGAAACCCGCCGTCATCAGAACCTCCAGGTCTGCACCGCCATCGCCGCCACCCAGGCCGTGACCCAGGCCACCGCGAGATCCGGCCCAGGCTCGGGCAGCAGTCGCCAGGCCTGCGTCACGCCGAGCCAGACGAACGCCGCCGCCCAAAGAAACGTCGCCCGCAGCGCCGCCCGCTTGGTCAGGCGCACCGCCCGGGCGTAGGCGAGACCGAACCACACCGCCGGAGCCGCCGCGCCCAGCAGCGCCGCGGTCTTCACCGGCCAGTCTGCGAGCGGGGCCGCGAGCCCTTCGTCCCACGGCAGGAACCACAGAAGGCCCAGCAAGGCCAGCGGCAGACCCGCGCGCATCGCCGCGGCCCATGGCGGCAGCCAGCCCGGCGGCGCCCAGCCCCAGGCCGCTTCGGACCGGGGGGGCGGGCTCACGCCGTCCCGCATGCCGGGGCCGCGGCGAGGCTCACGCCCGCGCTCCGGGATCCCGCCTGCCGCGTCCGGCGGAGGCGTGCGCCGGCGCGGGCCGCCGCCCCTCGTCCGTCTCGCCGCGCGCGGCGGCGGCCAGCCGCTCCAGCGTCGGGACGATCAGCATCGCGGCCAGCGACACGGCGAACACCGCCGCCAGCGTGTTCGTGGTCCCCACCAGGGCGTCGGACAGCGGCAGGCCCTGGCTGATCGTCCAGGTCCGCACCCCGCCGTTCATCACGAAGGCCAGCATCAGCCAGGGCAGCAGCAGCGCCCGCAGGCGCGCCACGCGGCCGCCCGGCGCCCCGCCGGCCAGCCGCTCGCCGCCGAGCACGGCCGCCGTCAGCGCCAGAACCGCGGCCGCGGCCGGCGCCGCGCCCTCGCCGGTCGCGTAGAACCGCGCGAAAAGGCACGCCGACGCCACGGCCAGCGCCGGCGCCGCCGCGAGCAGCCCGAGCAGGAGACCTCGCCGCCCGCCCATGGCTCAGAGGTCCATCAGCAGGCGCCGCGGATCCTCCAGCGCCTCCTTGACGCGCACGAGGAAGGTCACCGCGCCCTTGCCGTCCACGATCCGGTGATCGTAGCTCAGCGCCAGATACATCATCGGCCGCGCCACGATCTGGCCGTTCATCACCATCGGCCGCTCCTGGATCTTGTGCATGCCGAGGATGCCGGACTGCGGCGGGTTCAGGATCGGCGAGCTCATCAGCGAGCCGTAGACCCCGCCGTTGGAGATGGTGAAGGTGCCGCCCTGCATCTCGGCCATCGAGAGCTTGCCGTCGCGCGCCCGCCGGCCGAGCTCGTTGATCCGCTTCTCGATGTCCGCGAAGCCCATCCGGTCCGCGTCCCGCACCACCGGCACCACGAGGCCCGAGGGCGTGCCGACGGCGACGCCCATGTGGTAGTAGTTCTTGTAGACGACCTCGGTCCCGTCGATCTCGGCGTTGACCTCGGGCACTTCCTGCAGGGCGTGCACGCAGGCCTTCACGAAGAACGACATGAAGCCCATCTTCACGCCGTGCTTCTTCTCGAAGAGGCCCTTGTACTCGTTCCGGATCGCCATGACCTCCGTCATGTCCACCTCGTTGTAGGTGGTCAGCATGGCGGCGGTGTTCTGCGCGTCCTTCAAGCGCCGCGCGATCGTCTGGCGCAGCCGGGTCATCTTCACCCGCTCCTCGCGCTCGGCGTCCGAGGCGGCGACCGGCGCGCGCGGGGCGGGCGCGGGCTCCTCGCGCTTCGCCTCCTTCGGCGCCTCGCCCTTCTCGAGGTGGCGCTGCACGTCCTCCTTCATGATCCGGCCGTCGCGCCCGGTGCCCTTCACCTGCGCGGGGTCGACGCCCTTCTCCTCCATCAACCGCCTGGCGGCCGGCGCATGCTCCACGTCCGAGCGTCCGGCGGAGGGCCGTCCGCCCGCCTCGCCGGAGAGCGGCGCGTCGCGGCCGTAGTCGGCGGCCTCCCCCGAGGTCTCCTCGACCTTCGACTCCGACTTCGACTTCGAGCCGCCGCCGGAGGCGCCCTCGCGGATCCGGGCCAGCAGCCCGCCGGCCTCCACGGTCTCGCCCTCCTCGACCATCAGCTCCTCGATCACGCCCGCGACCGGCGACGGCGCCTCGACGCTCACCTTGTCGGTCTCGAGCTCGCAGAGCATCTCGTCGGCCTCGACCCGGTCGCCGACCGTCTTGAACCAGCTCGCGACGGTCGCCTCCGTGACGCTCTCGCCGAGCGAGGGGACCGGCACGTCGACGACGTCGCCGCCGCCGGACCCGGCGTCCTCCTTCTCCTTCGCCGGCTCGGCCTTCTTCGCGCCGCCGCCCGACGCTTCGGCCTTGGCCTTGCCGTCGCCCTCGGACCTGCCGCCCTCGCCCTCGGACAGCGTCGCGAGCAGGGCGTCGACGCCCACCGTCGCGCCCTCCTCCGCCACGATCTCCGACAGGGTGCCGGAGGACGGCGCGGGCACCTCCACCGTCACCTTGTCGGTCTCCAGCTCGCAGAGCATCTCGTCGGTCTCGACCGCGTCGCCCGGCTTCTTGAACCAGGTCGCCACGGTCGCCTCGGTGACGCTCTCGCCCAGCGTCGGAACCCGGACTTCCACGGTCATCTCTCAGTGCTCCTTCAGGCCAGCGCTTCGGACACGAGCGCGTCCTGTTCCTGCTTGTGCTTGCGGGCCAGCCCCGTCGCCGGAGAGGCGGAGGCCGGGCGCCCGACATAGCGGGGCCGCCCACGCTCGGCCCCGATGCGGCCGAGCACCCATTCGATGTTGGGCTCCACGAAGGTCCAGGCGCCCTGGTTCTTGGGCTCCTCCTGGCACCAGACGATCTCGGCGCCCTTGAAGCGGCTCAGCTCCTTGGTCAGCGAGATCGCCGGGAACGGATAGAACTGCTCCAGCCGCAGCAGGTAGACGTCGTCGATCCCCTGCTCGTCGCGCGCCTCCAGCAGATCGAAGTAGACCTTGCCGGAGCAGAGGACGACCTTGCGGATCTCGGAGTCGGGCTTCAGTTCCGTGTCCGAGTGGCCCATCTCCGCGTCGTCCCAGAGCACGCGGTGGAACGACGAGCCCGTCGCCATCTCCTCCAGCTTCGAGACCGCCTTCTTGTGGCGCAGCAGCGACTTCGGCGTCATCAGAACCAGCGGCTTGCGGAAGGTGCGGTGGATCTGCCGGCGCAGGACGTGGAAGTAGTTGGCCGGCGTCGTGCAGTTCGCGACGATCCAGTTGTCCTCCGCGCTCATCTGCAGGAAGCGCTCCAGCCGGGACGAGGAGTGCTCCGGTCCCTGCCCTTCGTAGCCGTGCGGCAGCAGCAGCACGAGGCCCGACATGCGCAGCCACTTGCGCTCGCCCGAAGCGATGAACTGGTCGATCATGATCTGCGCGCCGTTGGCGAAGTCGCCGAACTGCGCCTCCCACGCCACCAGCGCGTTGGGCTCGGCCAGCGAATAGCCGTACTCGTAGCCGAGCACCGCGTATTCCGAGAGCATCGAGTCGACGACCTCGTATTCCGCCTGGCCGGGACGGATCTGGTTGAGCGGGAAGAACCGATCCTCCGTCTTCTGGTCGACGATCGCCGAATGCCGTTGCGAGAAGGTGCCGCGCGTCGAATCCTGACCCGAGAGCCGGACCGGATAGCCCTCCGTCAGCAGCGTCCCGAAGGCCAGCGCCTCGGCCGTCGCCCAGTCGATGCCCTCGCCCGCCTCGATCGCCTTGGTCTTGGCGTCGAGCATGCGCTGCACGGTCTTGTGCGGCGTCCAGTCCTCCGGCAGCCGGGTCAGCGCCTCGCCGACCTCGCGCAGCCGCTCCAGCGGCACCGCGGTCGCGCCGCGCTGGTATTCGCCCTCGCCCGCGCCCATGCCGGACCAGCGCCCGTCCAGCCAGTCGGCCTTGTTGGGGCGGAAGTCCTTGGCGGCCTCGAACTCCTCGTTGAGGAAGGACTGGAAGCGCGCCTTCTCGTCCTCGATCTCGCCCTCGGGGATCAGCCCGTCGCTCACCAGCCGCTCGGTGTAGAGCTGAAGGGTCGTCTTGTGGCCGCGGATCGCCGTGTACATCAGCGGCTGGGTGAACATGGGCTCGTCGCCCTCGTTGTGCCCGAAGCGGCGGTAGCAGAAGATGTCGAGGACCACGTCCTTGCCGAACTTCTGGCGGTATTCCGTCGCCACCCGCGCCGCATGCACCACCGCCTCCGGATCGTCGCCGTTCACGTGGAAGATCGGCGCCTCCACCATCAGCGCGATGTCCGTCGGATAGGGGCTGGAGCGCGAGTTGTGCGGCGAGGTCGTGAAGCCGATCTGGTTGTTCACCACGAGATGGATGGTGCCGCCCGTGCGGTGTCCCTTCAGGCCCGAGAGGCCGAAGCACTCCGCCACCACGCCCTGACCGGCGAAGGCCGCGTCGCCGTGCAGCAGGATCGGCAGCACCGCGCGGCGCTCGGGGTCGGCGTGCTGCGACTGCTTGGCCCGCACCTTGCCCAGAACCACCGGGTTCACCGCCTCGAGGTGGCTCGGGTTCGCCGTCAGGCTGAGATGCACCTTGTTGCCGTCGAACTCGCGGTCCGAGCTGGCGCCGAGGTGATACTTCACGTCGCCGGAGCCCTCGACCTCCTCGGGCTTGAAGCTTCCGCCCTGGAACTCGTTGAAGATCGCCCGATAGGGCTTGCCCATCACGCAGGCGAGCACGTTGAGCCGCCCGCGATGCGGCATCCCGATCACGATCTCCTTCACGTCGAGGGCGCCGCCGCGCTTGATGATCTGCTCCATCGCCGGGATCAGCGCCTCGCCGCCGTCGAGGCCGAAGCGCTTGGTGCCGGTGTACTTGACGTGCAGGAACTTCTCGAAGCCCTCGGATTCCACCAGCTTGTTCAGGATCGCCCGGCGCCCGCGCTTGGTGAACTGGATCTCCTTGCCGTAGCCCTCGATCCGCTCCTTCAGCCAGGCCGCCTCCTCGGGGTCGGAGATGTGCATGTACTGCAGCGCGAAGGTGCCGCAGTAGGTCCGCCGCGCGAGGCTGACGATCTCGCGCATGGTGGCCGTCTCCAGCCCCATCACGTTGTCGAGGAAGATCGGCCGGTCGAGATCGGCCTCCGCGAAGCCGTAGGTCCTGGGCTCGAGCTCGGGATGCGGCTTGCGCGCGGTGATGCCGAGCGGATCGAGATCCGCCGCCAGATGCCCGCGGATGCGGTAGGCGCGGATCAGCATCAGCGCGCGCACCGAATCCAGCACCGCCTGCCGGATCGCCGAATCGTCGACCGAGACCTGCTCGCTCCTCGCCTTGTCCGCGATCTTCTCCGCGAGGTCCTGGGGCGCGCGGTCCAGCTCGATCTCCGGCGCCCACTCCCCCGTCAGCGCCGAGACCAGTTCCCCGTCCGGCGCCGGCGGCCAGTCGGCCCGCGCCCAGGACGGCCCCGAGGCCTCGCGCCGCACGTCGTCGGCGTGCTCGTTCAGCTCCGCGAAGTAGCGTCGCCAACTGTCGTCCACGCTCGACGGGTTCTCGGCGTAGCGGGCGTAGAGCTGATCCACGTAACCGGCGTTGTGACCCTGCAGGGCCTGGCTGGAGCGGAAGGCGTCGTTGGAGCTCTGATCGGTCATCGGCACACGGGCGCGGCGCGCCCCTCCCTGGGTTCGCGGCGGGGTCGCGCCGCGGTGGACCGGGACGCGGCGCTCACCGCGCCGGCTCCGGCCCGAAACGGTCGTCGGGCGGCCCGCCCGACAAGACGCGCCGCCGAACCGCGAGGGCCGGCGGCGGCAGGACGGCGGCCGGCGCCGGGATCGGCGGCGGCGTGGATCGCCACGGCGTCCCTTGCCGCGCGGCGGGCGCAGGCTCGGCAGGGCAGGTCCGGATCGCCTCGATCGGCCGAATTCACGCCGCGCTTCCTCCTCCTCTCGTCAGGGCCTCAGCGGCCCATCGCCTTCAGCACCGCCTCGCCGAGGCCGGCGGGGCTGTCCGCCACGACGAAGCCCGCGGACTTCATCGCCTCGATCTTGTCGTCGGCGCCGCCCTTTCCGCCCGAGATGATGGCGCCGGCATGGCCCATCCGGCGCCCCGGCGGGGCGGTGCGGCCCGCGATGAAGCCCGCGATCGGCTTCGCCCGGCCCTTCTTCGCCTCGTCCGCGACGAACTGCGCCGCGTCCTCCTCGGCGCTGCCGCCGATCTCGCCGATCATGATGATCGCCTCGGTCTCGTCGTCGGCCAGCAGCCATTCCAGCGCGTCGAGATGCTCGGTCCCCTTGATCGGGTCGCCGCCGATCCCGACGCAGGTGGACTGCCCCAGCCCCGCCATCGTCGTCTGCAGCACCGCCTCGTAGGTCAGCGTGCCGGAGCGGGAGACCACGCCGACCGAGCCGCGCTTGTGGATGTGCCCCGGCATGATGCCGATCTTGCAGGCGTCCGGCGTGATGACGCCCGGGCAGTTCGGCCCGATCAGGATCGACTTCGAGCCCTCGAGCGCCCGCTTCACCTTCATCATGTCGAGGACCGGGATCCCCTCCGTGATGCAGACGATCAGCGGGATCTCGGCGTCGATCGCCTCGAGGATCGCGTCGGCGGCGAAGGGCGGCGGGACGTAGATCGCGCTCGCGTCGGCGCCCGTCTTCTCCCGCGCCTCGATCACCGTGTCGAAGACCGGCAGACCGATATGCTCCGACCCGCCTTTGCCCGGCGTGACGCCGCCGACCATCTTCGTGCCGTAGGCGATCGCCTGCTCGGAATGGAAGGTCCCCTGGGAGCCGGTGAGCCCCTGGCAGATCACCTTGGTGTTCTCGTCGACCAGAACGGCCATCGCGCGCGTCCCCCTAGTTGGCCCGCCTGCGCAGCAGGGCGTGGATGTTGTCGTCGAAAGGCAGGTTGATCGGGTTGACGATTCCGAGATCGAAGCCCGCCTCCGCCGCCATCGCCGTCAGCGAGGCGGCGGTGAAGTAGTTGACGTGGTCCGGCAGCCTGACGCCGCACCACCGGCCGCCGGTGACGCGGCGGTTCACGGAGCCCCAGTTCGGGACCTTCACGTAGACCGCCCCGGTCGGCTTCAGGGCGCGCCGCGCGCCCTCCAGCACCTGCATCGGTCGCTCTTCGTGCTCGAGATACGAGCGCATGACGATCCCGTCGAAGAGCTCCGGCCCGAACGCCCGGATGGCCTCGGCGCCCGGCCCCTGCACGCAGCGTCCGCCGCGTGCCCGCATGTCCGCGTCGGCCTCCGCCGCCAGCGCCTTCGAGACCTCGATCCCGTAGGGCGTGAAGGGCTCCGTGATCCGCCCGCCCGAGGCGCAGCCGACGTCGAGCACGTTTCCGCCCGCCCCGAACCAGCGGACGTACTTCTCCATGTCCGTCCGCTGGAACAGCCCGGTCCGGAACCGCGTCGCGTAGTCGAGGCCGTACATCGCCGGCGCCGCCTTCAGCCGCCGCGCCTTCTCGGCGTCGAGGCCCTTCTCCCAGGCGAAGTCCTCCTCGAGCGCGGCGTGGCCCGGCGGATTGGCCAGACGCACGAAGCCGCAGCCTGCGCAGCGCGCCACGCGCCAGCCCTCCCGCGAATACCGCGGCAGATCCTGCGCGCCGCCGCCGCCGCAGAGCGGGCAGGGGCGCGTCGGCGGGGGCGCTTCGGAGGCGATCGGGGCGGGGCCGTTCATGCGGCGCCCTCCGGACCGGAGATGCGAAGGACCGCCGGCGTCGCGGGCGCGCAGTCCGCGCCCGGCGGCAGGAAGGCCAGTTCGAAGCGGCCGGCCGGAGTGGCGACCCTGAGCGGTCCGCAGCTGCGGTCCGGCCCGGCGACCTCGAGGACGCGCCATTCGGTCCCGAAGACCTCGTCGAGGGCGCGGGCGGCGGCGACGCGGGCGAGTTGGAGCGCCATCGCGTCGGAGGTCACGAGGCAGAGCCCGAGGCTCGGCGTCAACGCCACCTCGACGCCGCCGCGGCGTGCTCGGACGCTCTCGCCCTCCGCCTCGCGGGAGACCGTGAAGCCCGCCGCCGCGAGCAGGGAGAGCGCGTCGTCGATGTCGAGGGGATGGCGCAGGCAGCTCGTCGCGGCTTCGGCGACGTCGGAGACGACGCGGAACCGCCGCGCCTCCGGCCCCTCGCCGGGGAGATCCGGCGCTTCCGGCGCGAGTCCGCCGGAGGCGGAGGCGGCAAGCGGAACCGTCGCCGCCGATGCGCCGGCGAGGGTCGCGACCTCGACGCGGCCAGGCGCGCCCCCTCCGGAAACGCCCCCGCCGGGAACGGCCCCGGCGGCGCCGCCCGCGGGCTCGGCGACGGGAAGGGCCGGGCCCGCCTCTCCGCCGGATCCGGAGACGGCGGAGGACGCGGCCCCCGCGCCCGCCGAGACGGCCGAGCCGCCGGCACGCAGCGCCGAGGCGCCGAGCGACAGCGCGCCGGAGCCGACCGCGGCGACGCCCGAGATCGCCGAAGAGCCGGCGGCGCCGACCGCGCCGACGGTCGCGTCCACGGGGGAGCAGCCGGACAGCGCGCCGATGACGACGAGCCCGCAGGCCCCGCGGCCGGCCGGCCGGCGGAGCGCCCCCTGCGCCCCCGCCGCGCTCGTCATCGCGACCGGCGTCACCCGTTCAGCCCCTCACCGCCTTGAC
>DATFKM010000319.1:0-6734 GCA_035268645.1 Paracoccaceae bacterium
ACAAGGGCGGACTGAGCCGGGAGCTCTATCAGGTCAGCTACGCCTTTCTCGGGCATCTGAAGGGCGGGCTGGCGATGGCGACGATCCTGGCCTGCGGGCTGTTCTCGGCGATCTGCGGATCGAGCCTCGCGACGGCGGCGACGATGTCGAAGGTCGCGATGCCTCAGATGCGGCGCTACGGCTACGACGACAGGCTCTCCACCGCCTCGATCGCGGCGGGGGGGACGCTGGGGATCCTGATCCCGCCTTCGGTGATCCTGGTGATCTACGGGCTGATGACCGAGACCTCGATCGGGGCGCTGTTCATCGCGGGGATCGTGCCGGGGCTGATGGGGATTCTGTTCTATCTTGGCGCGGTGCGGTTCACGGTGGCCCGCAATCCGGCGTCGGGGCCGGCGGGCGAGCGCACGCCCTGGCCGGCGCGGGGCCGGGCGCTGGCCGCGGTCTGGGCGGTGCTTCTGCTGTTTTTCCTCGTGATCGGAGGGCTTTACGGGGCGCTCGACGTCTGGCCGCTGTATCTGACCTTCTCGCCGACCGAGGCGGCGGGGATGGGCGCGACGGGGGCGTTCCTGATCGCGCTGGCGCGCGGGACGCTCGACGTTCGCGGATTGTTCGAGGTGCTTCGGGACACCGCCACGACCTCGGCGGGGCTGTTCGCGGTGCTGATCGGCGCGGCGGTGTTCTCCAACTTCGTCAATGTCGCGGGGCTGCCGGACGCGCTGCTGGCGCTGGTGCAGGCCTATGCGATCTCGCCCTACGCGGTGCTGCTGGGGGTGCTGCTGGTCTACGTCGCGCTCGGCTGCGTGTTCGAGAGCCTCTCGATGCTGCTGCTGACGGTGCCGATCTTCTTTCCGCTGGTCGTGAGCCTCGGCTTCGATCCGGTCTGGTTCGGGATCGTCGTGGTGGTGGTGGTGGAGATCAGCCTGATCACGCCGCCGGTGGGGCTCAACGTCTTCATCCTGAAGGGGGTGGTCGGGGACGTCTCCACCGGGACGATCTTCCGGGGGGTGACGCCGTTCTGGGCGGCGGATATCCTGCGTCTCGCGATCCTCGTCCTCGTGCCGGGTCTGGTGATGTTCCTGCCGAACACGATGGGGCCCTGATGCGCCCCGCCCGAAGCCTTCCGCGTGCGGCGCTCGCCGCGGGCCTCCTCGTCGCGTCCGCCCCGCCGGCGGCGGCCGGAGGCCCCGGTTTCGCCGGCCTCGTCGCGATGGCGGCGGGGGAGCGGATGGTGCTGGCGCAGGCGACGCCGCGCTCCGCGGCGCGGACGCTGGCGACGACGCCGGCCGTGCCGGTATCCGAGGTCGATCTCGAATGCCTCGCCAAGGCCGTCTACTTCGAGGCGCGGGGCGAGCCGGAGGCCGGCAAGGTCGCGGTGGCCGAGGTGGTGCTGAACCGCGTCGCGCATCCGGACTATCCCGACAGCGTCTGCGGGGTGGTCGAGGACGCGGGCGGCGGCGGCTGCCAGTTCTCGTGGACCTGCGACGGGCTTTCGGACCGGCCGCGCAACGCCGGCCTCTTCGAGCGGCTGCGCGACCTTTCGGCCCGCGTCGCCTCGGGCGAGGCCCAGGTGGTGACGGACGGCGCCACGCATTTCCACACCGTCGCGATCCGGCCGGGCTGGTCGCGCCGGCTGGAGCGGACCGCCACCATCGGCGCGCATCACTTCTACCGCCTGCCCTGAGCCCCCCGCCGGGGCTGGCGCCGGGCGCCGGCCTGCGGCAGGTTCCGCCGTGCAAGAGGGCGGCCGGGAGCAGGGAGGCGACGGCGATGCGCGACTTCGAGGGACGCAAGGCGCTGGTGACGGGCGGGGGGACGGGTCTCGGCCGGTCGATGGCGGTGAAGCTGGCCGAGCGCGGCGCGGAGCTGATCGTCAACTATTCCCGCAGCGCCGCCGAGGCCGAGCAGACGGTGGAGCTGTGCCGGGCGGCGGGCGTCGAGGCGACGGCGGTGCAGGCGGACGTCTCCACGGCGCACGGCGCGGCGGTTCTGGCCGAGGCCGCGGGCGACCGGCTGGACGTGCTGGTCGCCAACGCCGGGATCACCAAGCACGCGCGGGACCACTCCGACCTCGACGCGCTGACGGCGGACGACTTCCTCGGGATCTACGGCGTCAACGTGGTCGGGCCGTTCCTGTGCCTGCAGGCGCTGAAGCCGGCGCTGACGGCGACGCACGAGGCGACGGGCCGGCCTGCGGCGGTGCTGATGACGAGCTCCATCGCCGGGGTGACGGGCATCGGCTCCTCGATCGCCTACGCCGCCTCGAAGGGGGCGCTGAACACCATGACGCTGAGCCTGGCGCGGGCGCTGGCGCCGGCGATCCGGGTCAACGCGGTCTGCCCGGGCTTCATCGGCACGCGCTGGTTCAAGGACCAGATGGACGAGGGGGCCTACGCCAGGACCGTGGCGCGGGTGGAGGAGTCGACCCCGCTGCGGGCGGCGAGCGGGCCGGACGACATCGCGGATTCGGCGTTGTTCCTGGTCTCGGACCATGCCCGGCACGTCACCGGAGAGACGCTTCTGGTCGATGCCGGCGCGCATCTCGGCTACGCGCCGCTCTCCGCCCGCTGAGGACGGCCCCCCGCGCGGGGCGGGGGGCGGCCGCGTTCAGGCGCCGCGGCGGCGGCGCAGCCCGAGAAGGCCGAGCAGCGCCGGGGCGAGGAGAAGCCCCGCGGCCGGGAGCGGCACCGCCGCGTCGGCCACCGTCAGGCTCGACAGGGTCAGCTGATAGGGCTCGAGCAGGCCGCCGCTCAGGGGCGTCGGTCCGTCGCCGCTTCCGCCGACCGAGAGCGTGTTCGGGGAGGCGCCGGTCACGCCGAGGCCGGTGAAGAAGTTGAAGTCGAGGAAGTTCGCCTGCCCGATCAGGTCGCCCGAGAGGTCGAGCGGTCCTTCGACGGTGACGATGAAGGAATCGAGGTCGGCGAGCGTGTAGGTTCCGTCCGAGGGGCCGCCGCCTTGCAGGACGAACTCGAAGGCCGTGAGGGCGCTTCCCGGCGACACGAAGCCCCGGGTGCCGAGCGCCAGGGTCTCGTCGCTCACGGTGAAGGTGACGATGGCGAGGACGTCCGGATCGGACAGCGAGAGCGGTTCGAGCCGGCACAGCTCGGTCTCGGGGTCGCAGAGCGATTCGTCGGTCGTCTCGGAGAGGGCGTATTCGCCCGTGAGGGTGACGAAACCGGCCTCGGCCGGGGCGGCGAACGCGGACGCGGCGACGAGAAGCGCGGCGGCGGCAAGCGGACTGCGGAACACTGGGAACTCCTTGCGGATCAACACGACGCCGCTGTCAGTAAGATGAATGAGTCGTGAACTCAAGCGCGAAGGCACGGCCCGGTGGCGTCGGGCGGGCGGTTCCTGCAGGTTCGGGGCCTTCGGCGCATCGAAGCGGGGGAGACGCCATGACCGACACGACCGTCGACGCCGACGCGGCGCTGGCCGAGAGCTTCGACCTCGCGGCGCTGCCGGAGGGCTTCGCGGAGGACCCGTTCCCGGTCTACCGCGCGCTGCTGGCGCTTGCGCCGCTGAAGCGGTTTCCGGACGGCTCGGTGATGCTGTCGCGCTGGGAGGATCTGGACCGCGTCTACCGTGACGCGCGGACCTTCTCCTCGGCCAAGTTCGAGGAGTTCCGGCCGAAATACGGGGCGGATGCGCCGCTCTACGCGCATCACACCACGAGCCTCGTGTTCAACGATCCGCCGCTGCACACGCGGGTGCGGAAGATCCTGGTCGGCGCGCTGACGCCGCGGGCGATCGCGGCGATGGAGCCGCAACTGGTGGCGCTGGTGGACCGGCTGCTCGCGGAGATGCCGGAGCGGCCGGACCTGGTGGCCGACTTCGCCTCGCGCATTCCGATCGAGGTGATCGGCAACCTGTTCGACATCCCGCACGAGGAACGCGAGCCGCTCCGGGACTGGTCGCTGGCGATCCTCGGCGCGCTGGAGCCGGTGCTGAGCCCGGAGGCGGAGGCGCGCGGCAACGCGGCGGTGGTCGCGTTCTCGGACCATCTGCGCGACCTCGTGGCGCGGCGGAGGCGGGCGCCGGGGGATCCCGCGACCGACGTGCTGACGCGGCTGGTGCAGGCGGAGCCGGGGCTGACCGGGCCGGAGCTGATCCAGAACTGCATCTTCATCCTCAACGCGGGCCACGAGACGACGACGAACCTGATCGCCAACGCGCTGCATTCGTTGTGGGAATGGCCGGAGGAGCGGGCGCGGCTGATCGCCGATCCCGAGGGGCTGGCCGAGACCGCGGTGGACGAGTTCCTGCGGTTCCAGTCGCCCAACCAGCTCGGCAACCGGGCGGCGACGGAGGCGGTTTCGTTCCACGGCGAGACGCTGCCGGCGGGGACGCGGATCCATCTGTGCATCGGGGCGGCGAACCGGGATCCGCGGCGCTTCGAGGATCCGGACCGGCTGGATCTTGCGCGCCGCCCGAACAGGCATCTGGCCTTCGCGGGCGGGCCGCACACCTGCCTCGGCTTCACGCTGGCGCGGATGGAGGGGCGGGTGGCGATCCTGCGCTTTCTGGCGCGATTCCCGGACTACGCGCTCGAGGGGCCGGCGCCGCGGACCGGGCGGGTCCGCTTCCGCGGCTTCGACCGGTTGCCGGCGCGTCTCGGTTGAGCGCAGCGGCGTCGCCGGGCGCCTCTCGGGCCGCGGAACGCGGACCGGCGCGCCGCGAGCGGGGGGCGTCAGCCTCCCCGAGCGGCGCGCGCGCCGGCGGGAGTCAGGCCGAACGGGCCTCGCCGTGGCGATGGGCCATGATGGCGTCGTAGGCGTCGTTGGCGGCGGCGAGGCGGCTGGTGGCGAGACGCACGGCCTCCTCCGGCACGCCCCGGGCGATCATGCGGTCGGGGTGGGTCTCGCGCACCGTCTCCCGCCAGACGGCCCGGATGTCCTCGTCCGGAGCGTCGGGGGCGACGCCGAGGACGGCGTAGGGATCGGGCTCGGCGCCCGGCACGTAGCGGGCGGTCAGGGAGCGCCAGCAGCGTTCCGGGAGCGCGAAGATCTCCCAGACGCGGCGCAGGTATCGCTCCTCCTCGGGGTGGAACACGCCGTCGGCGGCGGCGATGTGGAAGAGCCCCTCGAGCAGGTCCTCGAGCGGCGCCTTGCGCGTGCCGAACATGCGGGCGACGCGGACGGCGTAGCCTTCGAAGCCGGCGACGTCGGTGCGGGCGAGGTCGAAGACGCGGGCGGCGTTGCGCTCCTCAGCCGGGGGAATGTGGAACACGTCGCGGAAGGCGGCCACCTCGGCCCGGCTGACGCGGCCGTCGGCCTTCGCCATCTTGGCGCCGAGGGCGATCACGGCGATCGCGAAACCGACGGTCATCTCGGGCGGCGTGCGCAGGCGGTCGAACACGAGGGCGAGGGAATCGCCTTCGCGCAGGGCCCGGAGGGCATCGCCGATGCGGGTCCAGATCGACATCCCGCGCAGCCTAGCGCGCCGGGGCGTCGGCCGCGACCCGCCCGATATGCGGAGAGCCTCCGCCTACCTGCGGCGTATGTGCGGCCGATGTCGGGCCTTCGTGGCGGCGCGGTCGGACGCGGACCGTCATGGCGCGCGGCGCGGGCTTCCGGACGCCCCGAGCGCCGCTGCGCGGCGCCGGCCCGCCCTCCAGCCGCGCCATCGAGGCGGGGCGCTTCGGATGGATCGTCGTCCGACCCTTCACGTCGCTGGTTCCCGGTCGAGGCGCGCCGCCGGAGGGGGGTGGGGGCCTGGGGAACTTTCGGTCGCCGGCCGGGCCCATCGGTGGAGCCGGGCGCCCACGGGCCGCGTACGCGGCCCGGCGCGCCGCGAGCGGGGGGCCCTTTCGGGCCTCCCCGAGCGGCGCGCGGCTGGCGAAGGGGGTGGCGCTCAGAGACCGCGGCGCATCAGCACCAGGTCGAGCCAGCGGCCGAACTTGCATCCCGCTTCGGCGATGCGCCCGGCCTCCGCGAATCCGAGGCGCGCATGGAAGGCGACGGCGCGCGGGTTCTCGCCCGAGATCGCGGCGATCATGGCGTGGCCGCCGCGCGCGCGGAGCTCGGCCGCCAGCGCCTCCATCAGGGCGCGGCCCACGCCGCGACCGCGGGCGGCGGCGGCGACGTGGACCGTCGTCTCCCAGGTGAAGCGGTAGCCGGGGCCGGGGCGGAAGGGGCCCGCCGCGGCGAAGCCCATCACCGCGCCGGGACCCTCGGCCGCCACCAGGCGGGGGCCGTCGCCGGCGAGCCAGGCGATCAGGCCCGGCTCGTCCTTCTCCTCGGTGCTGAAGGTGGCGGCGGTGTTCCGTATCACCGGATTCCAGATGTCGCCGACGTCGCCGAGCTCCTCGACGCGCATCCGCCGGATCGCCACCATGGCACGCGCCCTCCCGGTTCCGCCTCGGCTCGACCTCCGGTCCGTCTTCGGCCCGGCCTCCGCCCGGACGTCCGGCAGGCCTCCGGCCGGCCGTTGCCTCCGCCCCGCTCCCTCGTTACGCCGGAGCGGCTTCGGGCGAAAGGGAGGGCGGGCATGGGCGCGTGGGAGTTCTGGGTCGACCGCGGCGGCACCTTCACGGACGTGGTCGGGCGTGATGCCGACGGGGGGATCGAGACGCTCAAGCTTCTCTCCGAGAACCCCGACCAGTACGACGACGCCGCCCTCGCCGGCATCCGCCGCCTCCTCGGGCTGAAGGGCGAGGAGGCGATCCCGGCCGATCGCGTGAAGGCGGTGAAGATGGGCACCACGGTCGCGACCAACGCGCTGCTGGAGCGCAAGGG
>DATFKM010000320.1:0-4030 GCA_035268645.1 Paracoccaceae bacterium
AGGACCACCTGACCGCCGAGGCCACGCAGCAGCAGCTCCCGCGGCAGCGACTCGACGGCGGCCAGATTCGCCTTCAGGCCCGAGGCCGGGCTCATGTCCCCGGCCGTGTTGACGTCCACCGCCACGAGCGCCGACGTCGGCTCCACCATCATCGAGGCGCCGCCCGCCAGCGCCACGCGCGGCCGGAACAGCGCGGCGACGGCGTCCACGAGGCCCAGATCGTCCCAGAGCCTCCAGTCCCCGCGCATCACCTCCTCGGGCTCCGGCTCCACCCAGTCGCGCCAGGCCCGCGTCTCCGCGTCGGGCGCCGCCACCACGAGCCCCGGCGTCGCGCCCGCCCCGATCGCCTCGGCCAGCAGCCGGGCCAGCGCAGCCACGTCCTCGGCCACCGCCTCCGCCGACGTCCCGTCGGCTGCCGAGCGCAGGATCACCCCGGTCTCCGGCCCGCCGGCCTCCGCCAGCGCCGCCTCGGCCGCGGCTTTCAGGCGGGCGGCCTCGTCCTCGTCCCGGATCCGGCGGGAGACGTTCACCCCCGGCGCGTGCGGCGTCAGGATCGCGTAGCGGCCCTTGAACAGCGGCTCCGCCGTCACCGGCAGGGCCTTGCCGCCCTCGGCGTGGCGGGTGACCTGGACCAGCAGCCGGTCGCCCGTCGATAGACCCTTGGCGCCCTTCAGGAACCCCTCCGCCCCGGCGCCGAGGTCGAGGAACGCCGCGCCCATCGCCGGGGCCTTGCGCGTCACGCGCGCCATCCGGATCTCCTCGATCCGCGGCGTCGGGTCGTGCTCGGGCGGGTCGACCAGCAGATCCAGCAGCCGCCCGCCGTCCATCAGCGCCGCCGCCGGCGGACGCCCGGCCTCCTCCAGCAGCACCGCGACGCGACCTCTCACGACCGAGTCTCCCAGACCGGAAAGCCCGCCGCTTCCAGCATGCCCGCCGTCTCGGCCAGCGGCAGGCCGACGACGCCCGTCCAGCTGCCGTTGATCGCCGGCGCGAAGGCCGCCGCCATCCCCTGGATCGCGTAGCCCCCCGCCTTGCCCGCCCACTCGCCCGAGGCGAGGTAGGCGGCGATCTCCGCCTCCGACAGCCGTTTGAAGGTCACCCGCGTCTCGCTCCGCCTGCGCCAGATCCGCCCGCCGAGGCGCAGCGCCGCCGCCGTGATCACCATGTGCCGACGGCCCGAGAGCAGGCGCAGGAAGCCCGCCGCCTCGCCTTCCTCCGTCGGCTTGCCGAGGATGCGCCGTCCGGCCGCGACGACCGTGTCCGCGGTCAGCACCGCCTCGCCGGGATGCGCCACGACGGCGGCGTTCTTCTCCTCGGCCATGCGCACCGCGTAGGCGCGCGGCGGCTCGCCCTTGCGCGGCGTCTCGTCGATGTCGGCGGGGCGGACGTCGTCGGGGGCGATGCCGATCATCGCCAGCAGCTCGCGTCGCCGCGGCGAGGCGGAGGCGAGCACGAGGCGCGGGGGCGCCACTTACTTGAAGCGATAGGTGATGCGCCCCTTGGTCAGGTCGTAGGGCGTCATCTCGACCTGGACCTTGTCGCCGGCCAGCACCCGGATGCGGTTCTTGCGCATCTTGCCGGCGGTATGGGCTATGATCTCATGGCCGTTCTCGAGCTTCACCCGAAACGTCGCGTTGGGCAGCAGCTCGACCACGACACCGGGGAATTCGAGCGTCTCTTCCTTGGCCATGCGGTCTCCACATATGCGTTGCGCGCCGGGACGCACCCGGCGCGATCTCGGCCCGGGGTATGAGCCCTCGGCGCGGGAGAATCAAGGGCGCGAGGGCGGATCCTCGCGGAGCGAGCGCCACGCGGTCAGCACCGCGAACCACCCCGCCGTGGCGAGCCAAACCGCCTGCGCCGCCTCGCGCCACGGCCAGTCCAGCAGCAGCCAGAGCGTCGCGACGCCCCAGGCCGCCGTGACCGGCAGCGTCACCGCGCGGAAGGCGCGCACCCGGAAGGGGTGGCAGTACTTCCACGGCACGAAGGTCAGCGCGGCGCAGAGCGCGACGATGCCGAGGTTGAGCCACGGCCCGGTGCCGAGCACGAGGAAGGCCAGCACCACGAGGTTCCAGGTCGCCGGAAAGCCGACGAACCACGCGTCCGTGGATTTCGCCTCGGCATTGGCGAAGGTCCAGCAGCTCGCCCCCATCACCAGCGCCGACGCCGGCGTCTCCCAGCCCGGCGGCAGGAAGCCGTGCTGGTGCAGCATCAGCGCCGGCACGGCGACGTAGGTGAAGTAGTCGATCACGTTGTCGAGCGCGGCGCCGTCCACCTGCGGCGTCGCCTCGCGCACGCCGACCCGGCGCGCCAGCGTGCCGTCGACGCCGTCCACCGCGAGCGCCGCGAACAGCCACAGGAACGCCGCGACGAGATCCCCCTCCAGCGTCGCGGCCAGCGCGAGGAACCCCAGCACCGCGCCCGAGGCGGTGAGGACGTGCACCGCCCAGGCCTGGGCGACCCTGATCCGGTCCGGCCCGCCCGGATCGCCGTCCAGCTCCTGCAGCGCCATTCTCGCCTCCCGTTCGCGACGGTTCGAAGACGATGGTAAGGCGGCGCGGCCTCCGCGGAAAGGGCGGGCGTCCAGGGGGGCGCCTCCGGCGCCGCGGCGAAGGCCCGGCTCGGCTGACGGGGCCGCGGCGCTTTCGGTCGCGGCGCGATCTCCTCCGCCGCATCGGGGGCTCGGACGTCGGCGCCGCCGAGTCGGGCTCAGCGCCCCTCGTAGCGCGGCGGGCGCTTCTCGAAAAAGGCCGCGAGGCTTTCGGCATGGTCCTCGGTCAGCGAGGACAGCACGAACTGATCGGCGTCGAGGAAGCTCACCGCCCGGTCGAAGGCGTGCCCGGCGGCCTCGGCCTGCGCCTTGCACATCCGAAGCGCGAGGGGCGGCAGCCCCGCCGCCGTCTCCGCCCAGTCCCGCGCGGCTCCGAGCGCCCCGCCGTCCTCGGCGATGCGGTCCACCAGACCCCAGGCCTCCGCCGTCGGCGCGTCGAGCCTTTCGGCCAGCGCCGCCAGGCGCTTCGCCCGCGCCGGTCCGACCAGCGCCGCGAGGCGCGGAACCGCGCCCCAGCTCAGGTTCAGCCCCCGCTCCACCTCCGGCAGGTAGAACCGCGCCGAGCGCCCCGCCACCCGCAGATCGCAATGCGCCGCCAGCGCCGCGCCCCCGCCGACGCACCAGCCCTCGACCGCGCAGAAGGTCATCGGCTCCAGCCCGGCCCAGGCGCGGCAGAGGTCCCGCCCGATCTTCGCCGCCCGCCGCCGCTCGTCGATCCCGGGCTTGGTCTCCCATCGCCGCCTGCCCTCCTCGAGGTCGAAGCCGAGCGAGAAGGCGCCCCCGGCCCCGTGCAGCACCACCGCCGAGAGGTCGTCCTCCCGCGACAGCGCCAGCGCGGCCTCGGTCAGGGCCAGCATGAGGTCGGAGGAGAGCGCGTTGATGCCGTCGCCCCGGTCGAAGGTCACGACGGCGACGCGCCCCTCGCGGGCGACGGAGACGGGGCGGGCGGCGTCGGTCATGGCGGGGCTCCAGGGGATGCGGCTGCGGACGGGCGACCCTTCCGCCATCCGCGGCGGGAGGCAACACGCGGTGGCGTCCGAGGCGCCTCAGCGGGGCAGGGGCGGAAACTCCGTCTTCATGCGCGCGAGCAGCTGATCGCGGGTCTGGCGATAGGCGGTCAGCTTCTCCTCGCGCGTCTCGCCGATGCCGGTCGGGTCCAGCGTGGGCCAATAGCTCACCTCGATGGCGAACCAGCGCGTGTATTCCAGCGCGGCGCGCTGGGCGGCGGGGGAGAGGGCGACGATCCGCTCGTAGCTCTCGATCTGGTCGCCCCAGGCCTCCATCTCCTCGAGGCTGCGGACCTTGTGGCGCGCGAGCTCGACCCCGATCTCGGCGCAGACGGCGACCGCGAAGCCGTCGACGACCATGTCGTGCTTGACGCCGGCCGACTGCACGAAGACCCGATCGCCGTGCAGCGACTTCATCAGCCCCTCCGCCATCGGCGAGCGCACCGCGTTGTGGTCGCAGCAGAACAGCACC
>DATFKM010000321.1:0-2005 GCA_035268645.1 Paracoccaceae bacterium
GACAAACGGGCGCCGCGCAGTCGCGCGGCGGCCGACCGGTCTCGGCGCGGGGGCCTCACTGGAGGTCGGAGAACGCCTCCTGCAGCCGCGCGCCGGCCTCCTCCACCCGCGAGCGGGGGGTGGCGAGGTTGAAGCGCAGCCAGGTCTCGCCGCCCTTGCCGAAGGTCGGGCCGCGGTTGACGGCGATGCGGGCGCCCTTCTCGACGCGGCGGGTGAATTCCTCCGCGCTCATGCCGGTGCCGGAGAAGTCGACCCAGGCGAGATAGGTCGCCTCGAGCGGCATGGAGCGCACGCCGGGAATCGCGTTCACCGCGGCGTCGAAGGCGCGGCGGTTGGCGTCGAGATAGGGGATCAGCGCGTCGAGCCAGGGGGCCCCGCCCTCGTAGGCGGCGGTCGCCATGATCATGCCCATGGCGTTGGGCGAGGCGCCGACGGAGAGGTGCACCGCCTGGAAGCGGGCGCGGAGCGAGGGGTCCTGGATGTAGACGCCGCCCGTCATCGCGCCGGCGATGTTGAAGGTCTTGGTGCTCGCCGCCAGCGTCACGATGCGGTCGACGTGCTCCGGCGCGGCGAGGTTGGCGACGGTGTGGCGCGGCGCGCCGGGCATCACCAGATCGGCGTGGATCTCGTCGGAGACGAGGATCAGGTCGTGCTCGGCGCAGAACTCGGCGAGGGCGCGGAGCTCCGCCACGTCCCAGACCCGGCCGCCGGGATTGTGGGGCGAGCAGAGGATCACCATGCGCTCGGAGCCGTCGAGCCGCGCGGCGAGCGCCTCGAGGTCCATCTCGTAGCGGCCCTCGCGCTCCACCAGCTCCGACTGCACGATGCGGCGGCGGTTGGCGTTCAGCACCTTGTGGAAGGCGTGATAGACCGGCGTGAACAGGATCACGCCGTCGCCGGGCTCGGAGAACGCCTGCACCGAGAGCGCGGTGCCGGAGACGAGGCCGTGGGTGGTGGAGAGCCAGGCGGGGTCGACCTCCCAGCCGTGGCGGGCCTTCATCCAGGCCTGGATCGCGGCCTTGTAGGCGCTGTCGTCGCCGAAATAGCCGAACACGCCGTGATCGACCGTGCGCTGCAGCGCCTCGCGCACCGAAGGCGGCGCCTTGAAGTCCATGTCCGCGACCCACATGGCGATGCCGTCGTCCGGGCTGACGCCGTAGAGCGCCTCCATCTTGTCCCACTTCGCGCAGCGGCTGCCGCGGCGGTCGACGATCTCGTCGAAGTCGAAGTCGGACGCGCGGGGGGCGGCGAAGGTCATGGACGGCTCCTGCGGACGGGGGGACGGCGCGAGGCTATGGCGCGCGCCGCGCGGCGGCAAGCTTGACCGGAGGCGGGGGGGCGCTTAATTCGCGCGCATGACGATCCGCCCCATCCTCGTTCATCCCGATCCGCGGCTGAAGCGCGTCGCCGAGCCCGTGGGCGCGGTGGACGACGATCTTCGGGCGCTGATCGACGACATGCTCGACACGATGTACGACGCGCCCGGCGTCGGCCTCGCGGCGCCGCAGATCGGCGTCGGGCGCCGCGTCTTCGTGATGGACGTCGCCGGCAAGGACGAGGATCCGGCGCCGATGGCGATGGTGGATCCGGTGATCCTCGAAGCCTCGGACGAGACGACGGTGCACGAGGAAGGCTGCCTCTCCATCCCCGACATCTACGAGAACGTCGAGCGCCCTGCCCGCGTGCGGATGCGCTGGCTGGACAGGGACGGCCGGCTCTGCGAGGGATCCTTCGACGCGCTCGGGGCGGTCTGCGCGCAGCACGAGTTCGACCATCTCGACGGGCGGCTGTTCATCGACCATCTGGGCGCGGTGAAGCGCAGCCTGATCACGCAGAAGATGAAGAAGCTGAAGCGCGAGCGCGCCAAGACCGCCGCGGCGGGCTGAGCCGATGCGCCTCGTCTTCATGGGCACGCCCGGTTTCGCCGTGCCGGCGCTGCAGGCGCTGCACGCCGCGGGCCACGAGATCGCCGCCGTCTACTCTCAGCCGCCGCGACCGGCGGGAC
>DATFKM010000322.1:0-5018 GCA_035268645.1 Paracoccaceae bacterium
CCACCCGTTCGCCGATCGAGATCGACGATGGTCGCGCGCCGCGCCGCCATCCTCCCCGCATCACGCATCGGTCGGGACAAGAACCCATGGCCATTCTCGAAGGCGGAAGCCCTCCGGTCACCGGCGGCGAGCGGAACTCCCGCGAGATGATGGCGCCTCCGCGCCCCATCGGCCGCATCGGAACGCCCGACGGGGTCGCCGACCTCGTCGCCTGGCGCCTCTCCGACAAGGCCTCCTTCGTCAGCGGCGCCAGCATCCCGGTGGACGGCGGCTTCACCGCCCAGCAGTCCGGTCGGACGTTCGGGCGGGGCGCCCTCTTCACCCGTCCGTCCCGGCGTCTCGACCGCACCCCAAGGCCGTCCGGCGCAACCCCACGCCGTCGCGGAGGGACCGCCCAGGCCGGGCGACGCGAACATGCGGCGCGGCGGGCGCCGGCTCCTACCACCGCTCGGCGACATCGAACGCCCTCGACTGCCGGGGGCGGCGACGGCTCGCCCTGCAGAGCTCGCCTCCGAGACCCTTGTCGAAGGCCGTGACGTCCGCGCGGTTCGCGTCGGCGACCTTTTCCGGCCGAACGCGTCGCGGACCCGATCGCCGATCAGGCGCTGGTCCACGGCGTGGCTGGACGCCTTCCCGTCGGGGCGGACGTGGTCTGCGAGATGAACGTCGAACGGACGCGCCATCGTCGGCGCCTCGCGACGGGCTGGGCGCCGGCCGCTCGGGTCGCCGCCCTTGGCGACTTCGGCGCGCCCCCCTCGGCCGACGGCGCGGGCCTTTTCACATCGCACCGCCTTGGCGTCGTCGATCTTCGGCTCGCCGACGGTCGCCTTGGGTCCGCCGCCGACGCGACAGCGCGGCTTGAACGTCTTTCGCCCGCTCGGCTCCGCCGCCGGCGAGAATCCGGCGATGACGGCATCCGTCGGCACGCAGCGCGCCGCCTCGGTCTCGGCGCGGTCCGCCACCGTCCGCGTCAGCTCCATCTCGCGACGGCGGCTTTCGATCGTCGCGCCTCCCCCGTCCATCCGGCCGCCCGCGTTCCCGTCACGCCGACACCGCCGGGCTGCCACGCGACGCGAAAGCCCGCGCCCGAACTCCGGAAAGAGGAGGCTCAAGCTACGGTATTGCGACGAGTATGCGCGGAATGCACGAACCTGCTGCAGGCGGACGAAACGATGCGACATGAGATCGTGGATCCCGGGGTCCGCCGTTCGAGCCGGCGCGTCGGCGCCCGCACGCATCCGAAGACCCGGACGCCGGATCGTCCGGCGCCCGCACGTCCCGGACGTCGTCCGACCTCGGGGGGCCGCGGCGCCGGCCGGCCGTCCCGGACCGGGAGCGTGAAGACGACGGCAAGCGCCGCCGTCGTCCGACCGCGCCCGCTCAAGGAGCCGCATCCCGATCCGCGTCGAGAAGGCCCGTCGGCGGCGAGCGAAGCGCGAGGCCCGGCGACCGGCCGCGGCGACGCGCGACCCGAAGACAGCCGAACCTTGTGGCGTGCACCGGACCTTCCTCGACGCGGAGGGGTCAAGCCGGGCCGCGGCATGCCGGGCGCTGCGGGCGTGGCGACGCTCGACCCCGACGACGAGGTGACGACCCGTCTCGCGGTTCGCGAGGGCGTCGAAGACGGCCTTGCGGTCCGGAGGGCTTGTCGGCCCGTCCGATCCTGGCTTTCGGCCGTCGGCGCCCGGCGCCTCCCCGTGCTCGGCGGCATCGAGGCGTCGGCCACTCGACGGACGCCGCCGCTGCGGGCCCGGCCGAGGCGCAGCGCCCCCTCGCCGATCATCAGGACGCGCCCGAACGCTCCACCACGCAGCGCATCGGCAGCACCGGGGTCGCGCGGCCCGAACACGCCAGCGACGCGGCCGGCCCGCCGGTCGCGTCCGAGGATCACGGCGGCGTCCCTCTCCCGGCGCCCCTCTCGGGTGGACGGCGCCCCCCGCCCGTCGCTGGACAGCGGCGCGTCCGCGAGCCCGCGGAGCGTCGCCGTGACGGCGTCGAGCGCGGAGCCGTCGGCCGCGAGCACGGCCTCGCGCCCGGGGTTCGTGCGGTCGGCCGGCAGGAGGCCGGCGGCCACGCAGGGCGAGGGTTCAGCCGATCGGACGCTCCATCGTCCAGGCCGCGGCGGCGCCGATGCTCCGGGCGGCGGCCTCCGATGCCGTCCGTCCGATGGCAGGCGCGCGGCGTCAGGTCAATTCGACGCGGCGGGGGCGCCCGATCACGCCGCTGGCCCCGCCCGCGGCCGCGCTATATGGAAAGGGTCGCATGAACGGAGGCCAAACGCGTGCAGATGACGTCAAGGGGACCGCTCGTCGCCATCGGCGGGGCGGAGGAGAAGTCGAAGGAAGCGGCGATCCTGAAGCGCGTCGTGGCGCTCTCGGGCCTCCCCGCTCCCGTCATCGCCGTCGTCACCACCGCGAGCGCGATCCCCGACGAAGTGTTCGAGGGCTACGACGCCGCCTTCGCCGCCCTCGGCGCGTCCGAGGTCGCGCACGTCCGCGTGCGCGACCGCAAGGACGCCGAGGACGAACGCTTCCTCGCCATGATCCGGCGCGCCGACGTGATCTTCATCTCCGGCGGCGACCAGATGCGCCTGACCAACATCTTCGGGGGCTCGACGACGCTGGAGGCGATCCGCCGCCGGCACGCGGAGGGGGCGGTCGTCGCGGGCACCAGCGCCGGCGCCGCCTGCCAGTCCTCCACCATGGTCTACGGCGGCCCGGCCGACGACAGCCTGCGCAAGGGCGCGGTGAAGATGACCGCGGGCTTCGGGCTCGTCGACGGGGTCATCATCGACACCCACTTCCTCGAGCGCGGGCGCTTCTCGCGGCTGATGGAGGTCGGGGCGACCAATCCCGAATATCTCGGCGTCGGGCTCGGAGAGGACGCGGCGGTGCTGTTCGAGGGCCGGCTGATCCACGCGTTCGGCCCCGGTCACGTGATCATCGTTGACAGCTCGAACATAACGGGGTCGAATGTGTTCGATCTCGCCGACGGCGAGGCCGTGACGGTGCACAACGTCACGATGCATGCGCTGGTCGAAGGTTACGCCTACAGCCTGAGCGACCGGCAGGTCCTCGGGCCGGACGAGCTCGGGGCGAAAAGCCTGGAGCCAACGATTGCGTATACTTGAACACCGCGCCCTGCGCGGTCCCAACTTCTACAGCCGCTACCAAGCGATCTACATGCGGCTCGACATCGAGGATCTCGAACAGCGCCCGAGCGACACGGTCGAAGGGCTCGCCGAACGCCTCGAGACGCTGATCCCCGCGCTCTACGAGCATCGCTGCTCGGTCGGCGAGCGCGGCGGCTTCATGCAGCGGGTGCGCAACGGCACCTATGCCGGCCACGTCGTCGAGCACGTCGCCATCGAACTGCAGAACCAGGTCGGCTTCTCCGTCGGCTACGGCAAGACCGTCGACAGCTACGAACCCGGCATCTACAACGTGGTCTACCGCTACCGCGACGAGGCCACCGGCCTCGCGGCGGGCGAGATGGCCGTGGAGATCGTCCGCAAGCTCTTCGACGGCGACGAGATCGACCTGCAGCCGCAGATCGACGCGCTGAAGGCGGTCCGCGACGCCAACGCGCTCGGCCCTTCGACCGGGTCCATCGTGGCGGCCGCGAAGGCCCGCAACATCCCCTTCTACAACCTGACCGAGGGCACGAGCTACACCCAGCTCGGCTACGGCGTGAAGCAGCGGCGCTTCCAGGCGACCGTGACGGACATGTCCGGGATCATCGGCCACTCCATCGCCGACGACAAGGAATGGACCAAGCAGATCCTGGGCGAGGCCGGCGTTCCCGTGCCCCAGGGCCGGATCTGCCACTCGTGGGAGGAGGCGGAGGCCGCGGCCGAGGCGATCGGCTGGCCGGTGGTCACCAAGCCGCTCTCCGGAAATCACGGACGCGGCGTGACCACCGACATCGCCTCGACGGAGGATCTGCGCTCGGGCTACGACGCCGCGGTGGCGCGGCTCCGCGAAGGCTCCGACGGGGTCATCGTCGAGAGCTACATCAAGGGCGAGGACCACCGCATCCTCGTGATCGGGGGCAAGCTCGTGGCCGCCGCGCGCCGGCGCCCCGCGCACGTCGTCGGCGACGGGCGCAGCAGCATCGCCGACCTGATCGAGCGCGAGAACGAGGATCCGCGCCGCGGCGTCGGCCACGAGAACCTGCTGACCCAGATCCAGGTGGACGAGCAGACCCTGCGCATGCTGGAGCAGGCCGGCCACGGCCTCGAGACGGTCCTGCCCGAGGGCGAGATCGCCTTCCTCAAGTCCACCGCCAACATCTCCACCGGCGGCACCGCGAGCGACCTGACCGACGAGGTGCATCCCGAGGTCAAGTTCGCCATGGAGCGGGTCGGACGCCTCGTCGGCCTCGACGTCATCGGCATCGACCTCCTGGCCGAGACGCTGTCCGAACCGCTCGAGGCGCAGTCCGCCGGCGTCGTGGAGGTCAACGCCGGGCCCGGCTTCCGCATGCACATGTCGCCCACCCACGGCACGCCGCGCCCCGTGGGCGAGCACGTCGTCGACATGCTGTTCCCGGACCCGACCGACGACGGCCGCATCCCGATCACCGCGATCACCGGCACCAACGGCAAGACCACGACGACGCGCCTGACCACCCACATCCTGCGCCAGGCCGGAAACTCGGTCGGCATGGGCTGCACCGGCACGGTGGAGATCGACAACCACGTGATCCTCCGGGGCGACTACTCCGGCCCCGCCGCCGCCCAGGCCGTGCTGCGCGAGCCCACCGTCGAGCACGCCGTGCTCGAGGTCGCGCGCGGCGGCATCATGCGCCGCGGCCTCGGCTTCGACGAATGCGACGTCGGGGTCCTCCTCAACATCGCCTCCGACCACCTCGGCGAGCGCGAGATCCACACGCTGGAGGATCTGGCGCGCTGCAAGACGGTCGTGGTCGACGCCGTCAGGAAGGACGGCGGACACTGCGTCCTCAACGCCGACGATCCCCTGGTGATGGAGCACGGCACCTACTGGGCGCGCGGCGAG
>DATFKM010000323.1:0-7087 GCA_035268645.1 Paracoccaceae bacterium
GCGGCCGGCGTCTCGGGGAAGTCGCGCAGATGCACGCTCTCCGCCTCGCCGGGGAAGCGGGTCAGCCAGACCTCCTCCATCGTGAACACCAGCACCGGCGCGAGCCAGGTGGCGAGGCGATGGAACAGCAGGTCCAGCACCGTGCGGCAGGCCCGCCGGCGCACCGAGCCGGACGCGTCGCAATAGAGCGCGTCCTTGCGGATGTCGAAATAGACCGCGGAGAGATCGACGGTGCAGAAGTGGAACAGCCGGGCGATCACGCCGTCGTAGTCGAAATCGGCGTAGCCCTGCCGCACCGCGACGTCGAGTTCGGCCATCCGGTGCAGCACCCAGCGCTCGAGCTCGGGCATCGCCTCGGGCTCGATCCGCTCGGCCTCCTCGAAGTCCTTGAGGTTGGCCAGCATGAAGCGCAGCGTGTTGCGCAGGCGCCGGTAGCTGTCGGCCACGCCCTTCAGGATCTCCGGGCCGAGGCGCTGATCGGCCGTGAAGTCGGTCTGCGAGACCCAGAGCCGCAGGATGTCCGCGCCGTACTGCTTGACCACGTCCTCCGGCGCCACGGTGTTGCCGAGGGACTTGGACATCTTCATGCCCTTCTCGTCCATCGTGAAGCCGTGGGTGACGACCGCCTTGTAGGGCGCGCGACCGCGCGTGCCGCAGCCCTGCAGCAGGCTCGAATGGAACCAGCCGCGATGCTGGTCGGTGCCCTCGAGATAGACGTCGGCCGGCCAGACGCCGTCCTCGCGGTCGCGGAGCGCGAAGGCATGGGTGGAACCGGAGTCGAACCAGACGTCGAGGATGTCCGTCACCTTCTCCCAGGCGTCCGGGTCGACGCCCGCGACGCCGCCGAGGAAGCGCTCCCTGGCGTCCTCGCGGAACCAGGCGTCGGCCCCCTCCTCGCGGAACGCGGCCTCGATGCGCGCGTCGACCTCGGGCTCGCTCAGGATCTCGACCTCGCCCCGCCCGGTCTCCCGCACGAAGCAGGTCAGCGGCACGCCCCAGGCGCGCTGGCGGCTCAGCACCCAGTCCGGCCGCGCCGCGATCATCGAGCGCAGGCGGTTCTTGCCGCCCTCCGGCACGAAGCGCACCAGATCGTCGATCGAGGCGAGCGCGCGCTCGCGGATGGTGTCGCCGTGCTCGCCCATGCCGTCGTCGAGCGTCGCGTCGATGGCGACGAACCATTGCGGCGTGTTGCGGAAGATCAGCGGCGCCTTGGAGCGCCAGGAATGCGGATAGCTGTGCTTCAGCCGCCCGCGGGCGATCAGAGCGCCGACGCCGGCGAGGACGTCGATGACGCGCCGGTTGGCGTCGCCCTCCTTGCCCTTGTGGTCGAAGATCGCGGCGCCGCCGAAGAGCGGCAGGTTCTCGCGGAAGCGGCCGTCCTCCATCACGTTCCAGGTCATCGGCAGGCCGTAGCGCCGGCCGATTTCGTAGTCGTCGGCGCCGTGGCTCGGCGCGGTGTGCACGAAGCCGGTGCCGGCCTCGTCGGTGACGTGATCGCCCGGCAGCATCGGCACGTCGTGGTCCCACTCGCCGGCGCCGCCCTCGACGCCGCGGAGCGGATGGGCGCAGACGAGCCCGCCGAGCTCGCTCGACGGGACGTCGCGGAGGCGCCGGAAGCGTTCGACCCGCGCCTTCTCCATCACCTCGCCCGAGAGCCGGTCGGCCAGCAGATAGCGGTCCCCGGTCCTCGCCCAGTTGCCCTCCGGCGCCGCCTCGACCTCGTAGAGCCCGTAGCCGAGCTCGGGGTTGAAGCAGACCGCCCGGTTCTGCGGGATCGTCCACGGCGTCGTGGTCCAGATGACGACGGAAGCGCCGTCGAGATCGCCGAGCGGCGCGTCGCGCGCGACCGTCTCCCCGCTCGTCCCGGAGGGCGTCGCCCGGTCGGAACAAAGCCCGAACTTCACCCAGACCGTGTGGCTCTGATGCTCGTGATACTCGACCTCGGCCTCCGCCAGCGCGGTCTTCTCCACCACCGACCACATCACCGGCTTCGAGCCGCGATAGAGCGATCCGTTGCGGACGAACTTCACGAACTCCGACGCGATCACGGCCTCGGACGCGAAGTCCATGGTCAGATACGGCTTCTCCCAGTCGCCGGTGACGCCGAGGCGCTTGAACTCATCGCGTTGCACGTCGACCCAGTGCTCGGCGAAGCGGCGACATTCGGCGCGGAACTCGTTGATCTCGACCTGATCCTTGTCGAGGCCCTTGGCGCGGTATCGTTCCTCGATCTTCCACTCGATCGGCAGGCCGTGGCAGTCCCAGCCGGGGACGTAGCGGCTGTCGTAGCCCATCATCTGGTGGGTGCGGACCACGAAGTCCTTCAGGATCTTGTTGAGCGCGTGGCCGATATGCAGGTGCCCGTTGGCGTAGGGCGGGCCGTCATGCAGCGCGAAAGGCGTCCTGTTCGCGGATCGTTCCCTCAGCGTGCGGTAGATCGCGAGGCGCTCCCATCGCGCCAGCCACTCGGGCTCGCGCTTCGGCAGGCCGGCCCGCATCGGGAACTCGGTCTCCGGCAGGAACAGCGTCTCGCGGTAGTCGGTCGGCTCGGCGGTCTCGGCGCACATGCTCGGCGTCCTCGGGCTGATCGGGAGAGGGGCGGCCGGGAGCGGTGCTCCCGGCGGCGCGCGACGGGGCTCTCCGGCGCTCCGGACCCGTGCAGGGTCAGAAGGCCGTGCCGGTAATTCGCCGGGGACGTATCGCGCGCGCGCCGCTCATGCGGGCCCGTATAACGGCGGGGCGCGCGGCTGAAAAGCCTTCCCGCGCGGCCTCGCCGGAGCGCGCCGCGCTCGCGCAGGCGTCATCGCCCGCGTGCGGGCCGCGGCTGGCGCCGGGACCGGGCGAGCCCCACTCTCCAGGGCTGGAAGCCGTCCCGACAGGAGGCCGATCGCGATGTCCCTCTCCCGCCGCGCCCTCGTCGCCGGGGCCGCCGCCCTTCCCTTCGCCGCCCGCGCCGCGCCGCGGGCCGAGCTGCTCGACCCGCGCTGGACCCGGACCGGCGATCAGGGCGATCCCGACGCCGCGCCTTGGGCCCGGTTTCTCGATCGCTTCCGGGTCGTCGGAGCCGACGGGATCGCCCGCGTGGACTACGCCGGCGCCCCGCGCGACACGCTCGAGCCTTGGCTCGCGGCCTATTCCGCCGTCGATCCGGCGCGGCTGCGGCCGAAGGCGCAGTTCGCGTTCTGGTGCAATCTCTACAACGGGCTGACCGTCGACCTGGTGCTCGAGGCCTGGCCCGTGGACGGCATCAAGGAGGTCCGCGGGGGACTGTTCAATACCGGTCCCTGGGAGGAGCGGATCGTGACCGTGGCCGGCGCCGAACTCTCGCTCGACGACATCGAGCACGGCATCCTGCGCCCGGTGCATGGCGATCCGCGGGTGCATTACGCGGTGAACTGCGCGGCGCTGGGCTGCCCGAACCTCTTGGCCGAGCCCTTCGCCGAGGCGACGCTGGACGAGACGCTGGAGGGTGCGGCGGCTCGTTACGTCAACCACCCGCGGGGCGCGCGGATCGAGGGCGGACGGCTGATCGTCTCCTCGATCTACGAGTGGTTCCAGGAGGATTTCGGCGGCGCCGACGCCGGTGTGCTCGCGCATCTGCGCCGTTACGCGACGGGCGGGACCGCCGCGGCGCTGGAGGGCCGCACGCGCATCGACGGCGACGCTTACGATTGGTCCATAAACGCCGCCTAGGATGGCTTCCGTCCCTCACAGGTCCGGAGCCTGCCCGATGCGCCTCGCCGCCGTCCTTCTCGCGCCGCTGCTCGCGCTTCTCGCCGTCATGGCCAGGGCGGAGGAGCCGGCCGGCCCGCCGCGCTTTCCGGGCGAGCGCAACGGCACCTACGATCTCGGGCCGGCGGATCCCGCCCCCGCGGCGCCGCCGGCCTGGGGCCTTCCGGTCGTCGTCGCGCCGGAGGTCCGGCCGCCCCGAAGAAGCCTGCATCCCCATCCGCGTGCGCGCCCGCCGTTCCGGACGCCGCAGCCCCGGCGCCGCCACCACGGCCTCGGGCCGCCCTGCGGGCCTTGCGGCCGCTGAGGTCGGGGCGCCGGCGGGCGGGCGCGCAGACGAGCGCGGCTCGACGGGACCGTTCGCGTGACGCGAACCGGCGTCGCCGCCGCGAACACGCGGGAGGCCCGGCCGCCCCCGCCGAAGCCCGCATCCGCCGCCGCCGAAGCCCGCATCCGCCGCCGGCGAAGGGGGCCGACGTTCCCGGCGCCGCATCCTCGGCGTCGGCAGCGTCGCCTCGGGCCGGCCTGCGGCCATGACGGCCGGCGAGGTCGAGGCGCCGCCCGGCGGGCATGAGGGCCGCCGAGGAGGACGACGTCGGCCGGCGACGACGGGCGGACGAGCCTTGGTCGGAGGAGGGTCTCGCGGCCGGGGACCGCTCCGCCTCCGCGCCGCCGCTTCGTGGCGCGGGGGCGCCGTCGGGGAGGCGGATCCGCCTCCGCGCCGCCCGGCTACTCGCCGGCCGCGGCGACGCGGGGCGGGATCGCGTGGGCGGAGCGTCCGGCGGCCGTCGGGAGGGCGCGCGAGATCACCTCGGCCGCAGCGCCGAGGCCGCTTTCGATCGGCACCCCGAAGGCGCGCAGCGCGGCCTCGGCCGTGCCGAGCGCGCCGAGGATCATCGGTGGATTCAGGTGCCCCATGTGCGCGATCCGGAAGGCGCGGCCCTGGAAGCGGCCGATCCCGGCGCCGAGGGTCAGGCCCATCTGCGATTCGGCGAAGCCGCGCATGGCGTCGGGATCGAAGCCGGCGACGCGCAGCGTGGTCACGACGTCGGACCGCGCCGCCGGAACCCCGACGTGGAAGCCGACGCCCGTCTCCGGCGAGGCCGCCGTCTCCCAGACCGCGACGCAGGCGCGCACGGCGGCGGCGAGGACGCGGTGGCGGGCCCAGGCGGCCTCCACCCCCTCCTCGACGACCAGCATGGTCAGCGCCTCGCGCAGGCCGAAGAGGTGATGCGTCGGCGCGGTGCCGCAGAAGCGTTGGTAGAACATCTCCGGATCGAAGCGCAGATCCCAGTTCCAGTACTGCGTGATCAGATCGCCCCGATGCGCCCGCGCCTTGGCGGAGGCGTAGACGAAGCCGAGGCCCGGCGGCGTCATCAGCCCCTTCTGCGAGGCGGCGACCATCACGTCGACGCCCCAGGCGTCGAACTCGAACGGGATCGAGCCGAGGCAGGCGATGCAGTCGACCATGAACAGCGCCGGGTGGCCGGCGGCGTCGATGGCGGCGCGCATCGCCGGCACGTCGTTGAGCACCGAGGAGGCGGTGTCGACCTGCACCACCAGCACCGCCTTGATCTCATGCCCGCGATCGGCGCGCAGCCGCGCCTCGAGCGCGTCGGGATCGACGGGACGGCCGTCCGGCGCCTCGATGATCTCCACCTCGCAGCCGAGCATCTCGGCCATCTGGCCCCAGCCGGCGGCGAAGCGCCCGGATTCCAGCACCAGCACCCGGTCGCCGCGCGAGAGCGTGTTGGCGAGCGCCGCCTCCCAGGCCCCGTGACCGTTGGAGACGTAGATCGCGACGTCGCCCGCCGCGGCGCCCGCGACCGTCTTCAGGTCCGGCGTCAGGCCCGCGACCATGTCGACCAGCGGCCCCTCGTAGATGTTCGGCGCCGCGCGGTGCATGGCGGCGAGCACCCGGTCGGGCATCACCGAAGGGCCGGGGATCGAGAGGATGTCGCGTCCGAAGCTCAGGGACATGGGCCGGGTCTCCGCAAGGCGCGGGGCGCGCGGGCGGCGGCCCCGATGACGTCGAGCTAGGGCATTCCGCGCGTCGGGGGAAGCCCCGCGGGCGTGGATTCGCGGCGCCGCGAGGCTGGACGCGCGGGCCGCGGCGGGTCATGCACGGCAGTCGCCCCGCCGCCCTCTCGGAGACCGCCGCGCATGGCCGAGCCCGCCGCCGTCGCACAGGACGCGCCCCGGACCGCCCCCCCGGCGGAGGCGCGCGCGCTGCCGGTGCTGGCGCGGCTGTGGCGCGACCAGCTTTCGCGCCATCGCGGGGCGCTGGCGCTGAACCTGGCGTTGATCGCGGTGGTGGCGGGGGCGACCAGCGCCTATCCGCTGATCATCAAGTGGGCGCTGGAGGGCTTCGAGGCCCGCGCCGAGTGGGTGGTGATCTGGGCGCCCTGGCTGGTGATCGCGGCGGTGGCGCTGAAGTCGGGGGCGCTTTACGCGCATCGGCTGCTGACCAACGCGGTGCTCTCGAAGGTCGACATGGATCTGCAGAGCGAGATGTACGCCTCGCTGGTGCGCGCCGATCTCGCCAAGCTGGAGCTGGAGGCGCCGGCGGCGACGGCGTCGCGCTTCACGACGGACGTGCTCTACGTCCACCGGGCGGCGGAGAAGCTGATCACGGCGCTGATCCGCGACGGACTGACGCTGATCGGGCTCCTGGGCGCGCTTCTGTGGATCGACTGGGAGCTGACGCTCTACGCGCTCGCGGCGCTGCCCTTCGCCGCGCTGCCGGTGGGGGCGATCGGCAAGCGGCTGCGGCGCATCGCGCGGCGCAGCCAGGAGGAGGCGGCGGCGATGACGGCGCGCATCGCCGAAGGGCTTTCGGGCATCCGGCTCGCCAAGACCTACCGGCTGGAGGACTATCTGGCGGCACGGGCGGGCGAGACCTTCGAGGCGCTGCGCCGGCTGCGCCTGAAGGCGGCGGACCAGCGCGCGCGGATCGATCCGGTGCTGGAGGCGCTGGCCGGCGGCGGGCTGGCGGTGATCTTCCTGGTGATCGGGATGCGGATCACGGCGGGCGGCAACACCATCGGCGACTTCATGGCCTTCGTCTCGGCCTTCCTGATCGCGGGGCAGAGCCTGCGCGCCTTCGGCGCGCTCTACGCCGAGGTGCAGCAGGGCGTCTCGGCGGCCGAGCGGGTGTTCGCGGTGCTGGACGACGCGCCGGGCATCGCGGACCGGCCGGGGGCGGAGGCGCTGCCCCGGCTGAGGGGGGAGATCCGCTTCGAGGGGGTGGGGTTCCGCTACCCGGACGGCTCGCGCGCCTTGGCGGGCGTCGATCTGACCGTGCCGGCGGGGACCAAGGTGGCGCTGGTCGGCCCCTCGGGCGCGGGCAAGACCACCG
>DATFKM010000324.1:0-3447 GCA_035268645.1 Paracoccaceae bacterium
GAGCCGGCCCTGCGCCGCTCCGGCGAGCGCGCCGGCCGGCTGGCCGAACGGCTCGAGACAATGGAGAAAACCCATGACGCCCAAAGACGGATGCTCGAGGCGGCGGCGCGTCGCCCTCGCTCTCGCGACGATCTGGCTGAGCGGCTGCGCGACCGGCGCTTCTGACCCGGTCCGCCTCGGGCCGTGTCCGCCCTTCATCGAGTACGGCCGGGAGTCCGAGGTGCGGTCGGCCGACGAGCCGGCCCAGCCGCCGGACGGATCGGCGATCGCAGAAATGCCGGCGGACCACGCCGTGATGCGTGAGCAGGCGCGCCATCGCGGCCAAGCCAGCCGCCGCACGGCAGCGGTCGCCCGCTTTCGCCGGCTCGGACGACCGGCTTGCGGACGAAGCGGCTGTCGGCTCGATGACCGATAGGACCGGGAGTCCGTGGACGTACCTGGCCGTCCAGGATTCGCCCCGCCACGGACGGATCATGCCGCCCGTCGTGTTGGCCTCGCCTATCGCGTGCCTCCGACCTCGGCCTTCAGCCGCTCGAGCGTCTCATCACCCGGATTGACCGCGAGCGCCTCGTCCAGCGCCTCGGCCGCCGCGTCCCGGCCGCGCGTCGCCGCGGCGATGCGGGCGATCATCACCCAAGCCTCGATGCGTTGGGGGTCCATGCGGACGACCTCGCGGAACGCGGCCTCGGCGGCGGGCGGATTGCGCATCGTCAGCGCCATGCCGCCGAGCTGGAGGTGGGTCTCCGGAAAGTCGAGCCGGGCGCCGAGCGAGGCGCGCCAGTCGGACAGCGCCGCCTGAAGGTCAGCCTCGATCACGCGCGGCAGGCGCGCCACGGGCGCGTCGAGCAAGGCCCGCGCCGCGGCGATGCGGACGGTCAGGATCGGATCGGAGAGCGCCGGAACCAACCGCAGCACCCGCTCCTGCGGCGGCGCTGCGCGCTGCGCGCCGATGGCGGCGGCCCGGACCACGGGGTCGGGATCGTCGAGCAGGTCCTGCGTGCGCGCGGCCAGCTCGGCGCCGCCCGCGCCTTCCATCAGCCACAACGCCGTCGCCCGCACGATCCCCGGTTGATCGCGGTCGAGGGCCAGAGCGGCGAGGTCGGATCCCGCGCGCTGCGGATCGAGGCGCCCGACCGCCAGCACGAGGCCGTAATGCGACCCGCGGTCGGCGCCGTCGGGATACCGGTCTTCGATGCGCGCCGCGGCCCAGGCGGCGGTCCGGTCCGTGTGGCAATCGGTGCAGGCGTCGGGCGCGCCGGTTTGCGCGGCTAGATCGGGGCGGGGAATGCGGAAGCTGTGATCGCGCCGCCCGTCGTTGCCCATGTAGACGCGCTCGATCATGTGGCAGCTGGCGCATCGGGCGCCTTCCGTCTCCGGTTCGTGGAAGTGGTGGGACGGATCGTCATAGTCGGCGAGGCGGAGCGTCGGGTAGTCGGGATTGCCGGCGGGGCTGTGGCACTGCGTGCAGACGGCGTCGTCTTCGGCGCGCAGCGTCGCCGTGTGGGCGTCGTGGCAGTCGAGGCAGCCGACGCCCTGTCGATACATCTTCGACTGCAGGAAGGAGCCGTAGACGTAGACCTCGTCGAGGATCTGGCCGTCCGCGTGGTAGAGGCCGGGCCGCAGCAGGGCGAGGTTGTAGGCGTCGTGATAGGGCGTGCCGGGAAGCGGGTTGCCGTCGCCATGCGCCTCGCGCCGGGAATGGCAGGTCGCGCATTGCTGGATGGTCGCCTCGGTCTCGTCGAAGCTCATCGTGAAGCCGTAAGCGTCGAGCGTCGTGAAGGCCGGGTTGGAGGGCCGCCCCGCCGCCCAGTCGAGATGGGCTTCGCCGGGGCCGTGGCAGGCCTCGCAGCCGACGCCGATCTCGGCCTGCGTCGAGGCGTAGGTTCGCGTGCGATGGTCGTAGTTCTTCTCGAAGCCCGTGGCGTGGCATTCGGCGCAGCGGGCGTTCCAATTCTTGTAGGGGCCGGTCCAGTGCAGCCCGTCATCGGGCGGCAGGTGCTGGCCGGGGTAGAGGTGGAACCATTCGCGCTTCTCGACGTCCCAGACCACGTCGAAGCTCTGGATGCGGCCCGGCTCGGTCTCGATCAGGTATTGCTGGAGGGGCGCCACGCCCGCGACGGAGTGGATGCGGTGGTCGGTCGTCGCGCCGTCGGCCTCGGTGATCGCGACGTGGTATGCGCCGTCCTCGATGCGAAAGCGGTAGGTCGCGCCGTCATGGGCGAAGCTGGTCCCGTCGAAGTCGGCGAGGACGTTGGCCGGCGTCGCCTCGGTCCAGGCGAGGGCGTGGTGCGAACCTTCCCACGCCGCCGCCTCGGCCTCGTGGCAGTCGGCGCAGACGGCGGAGCCGACATGGGCGGGATGCGTCGGCTCGTGCGCCGTCGCCGGGCCTGCGAGCGTCGCGGCCGCGACGAGCGCGGCGCGCAGCCGCAGCCGCATCGCTCGCGACGTCATTCGCCGGGCCACACCCGCGCCCAATCGCGGGCCATGTCGACGAGCAGCCAGCCGCGCGCCTCGGCCTCGTCGAGGCCGCGGCCGAGGCGGCCGACATGACTGTCGCGGTCGTAGGCGAATTCGCGCTCGGCGTCGGTGTGGTGGACGATCAGACCGAAGCGCGGGCCCTCGCCCGCCGTCGCCCATTCCAGCATCTCGAAGTCGCCGTCGGAATTGCCGCCGACGAAGATCGGCCGGCGCCCGATGCGGGCCTCGATGGCGAGCGGCTTGCCGGCCTTGTCGTCGAGGAAGAAGATCCCGGGGTCCTTCGTCACGGTCGGCACGCCGTCGATCACGGCGTAGCTCGCGTTGCCCGTCGAGCCGATCACCTGCTCGGGCGGGATGCCGTAGACCTCCTCGGAGAAGGCGCGCACGAAGTGCAGCCCGCCGCCCGAGACGATGTAGGTCTTGAAGTCCTCGTCGCGCAGGTAGCGGAGCAGCTCCAGCATCGGCTGGTAGATCATGGCGTCATAGGCCATGCCGCTCTGGGGATGGCGCGCCTCCTGCAGCCAGGCGCGCGCCTCGGCGACGAACGCCTCCACCGACAGGCCGGAATGGGTGGTCGAGACGATCTCGAGCAGGCCCTCCTCGCCGGCGGCGGCGACGGTCTCCATGTCGCCCTCGGCGGCGGCGCGGAGCAGATCGGTGCTCAGCACCGAGGAGTCGGCCGCCGCCATCTCGCGCAGGCGGTCGATGGCGAACAGGAACTGGAAATAGACCGGTTTCTCCGCCCAGAGCGTGCCGTCGTTGTCGAACGTCGCGATGCGCGCGGCGGGCGTGACGTAGTCCGGCGAGGCGGGGTCGGTCACGCGCTCGACGAAGTCCGTGATCCGGGCCTTCGCGTCGCCCGAGTTCCACGACGGCAGCGCGTCGGCGAGCGCCGGCCCCGCGGCGAGACAGAGGGCGACGGACAGGGCGTGCAGCGGTTTCAAGGAAATTCCTCCAGATCGGGCGCCC
>DATFKM010000325.1:0-7303 GCA_035268645.1 Paracoccaceae bacterium
ACGGCGCCGACGGCGAGCGTGCGCAGGGCGTGCTGATCTTCTCCACCGAGAAAAACGGCGCCTTCGTGATCCCGCTGCCCGCGACCGGGGCGCTGATGCTTCCGGTCGCCGCGGCGCTGCTCACGGCGGCGCGGCGGCGGCGGCGCCGCCGCCGCGGCCGGCGGGGAGGCCTCAGGCCCGCGCCTTGACCGCGCCGATCTCCGCCACGCCCACCGCGCCGAGCACGGTGCGCACGATGCTGGCGGCGTCGAGGCCGGCCTGCTCGTACATCTTCGCCGGGCTGTCCTGGTCGATGAAGAGGTCGGGCAGGACCATCGGGCGGACGGCGAGGCCGTGGTCGAGCGCGCCCTCGGTCGCGAGCAGGTGCAGGACGTGGGAGCCGAAGCCGCCGACGGCGCCTTCCTCGACGGTGATCAGCGCCTCGTGGTTGCGGGCGAGGTTCAGGATCAGGTCGCGGTCCAGCGGCTTGGCGAAGCGGGCGTCGGCGACGGTGCAGGAGAGGCCGCGGGCGTCGAGTTCCTCGGCCGCCGTCATCGCCTCGGCCAGACGGGTGCCGAAGGAGAGGATGGCGACGCGCGAGCCTTCGCGCATGACGCGGCCCTTGCCGATTTCGAGGGGCGTGCCGCGGGCGGGAAGTTCCACGCCGACGCCCTCGCCGCGCGGGTAGCGGAAGGCGGTCGGGCCGTCGTCGCGGGCGGCGGCGGTGGCGACCATGTGGAAGAGTTCGGCCTCGTCCGCCGCGGCCATGACCACGAAACCCGGCAGGTTCGAGAGATAGGCGACGTCGAAGCTGCCGGCGTGGGTGGCGCCGTCGGCGCCCACGAGCCCTGCGCGGTCGATGGCGAAGCGCACCGGCAGCCCTTGGATGGCGACGTCATGCACCATCTGGTCGTAGCCGCGCTGCAGGAACGTCGAGTAGATCGCCGCGAAGGGCTTCATGCCGGAGGCCGCGAGCCCGGCGCAGAAGGTGACGCCGTGCTGCTCGGCGATGCCGACGTCGAAGACACGGCCCGGGAAGCGCTTGCCGAACACGTCGATGCCGGTGCCGCCGGGCATGGCGGCGGTGACGCCGACGATGCGGTCGTCGACCTCGGCTTCGGCGATCAGCGCCTCGGCGAAGACCTTGGTGTATTGCGGCGCGTTGGAGGGCGACTTCTTCTGGGCGCCGGTGACCATGTCGAACTTCGCGGTGGCGTGGCCCTTGTCCGCGGCGCTTTCGGCCGGGGCGTAGCCCTTGCCCTTCTGCGTGATGGCGTGGATCAGCACCGGCCCGTCGGCGCGCGCCTTGACGGTGCGCAGCACGGCGAGAAGCTGCTCCATGTCGTGCCCGTCGACGGGGCCGACATAGTCGAAGCCCAGCTCCTCGAACATCGTGCCGCCGACCGCGACGGACTTGAACATCTCCTCGACCCGGCGCGCGCCCTCGCGGAAGGGGGGCGGCAGCATGTCGAGCGCGTGCTTGGCGGCGGCCTTGAAGTCCTGCGCGGGCTTGGCCGTGTAGAGGCGCGAGAGATACTTCGACATCGCGCCGACCGGGGGCGCGATGCTCATGTCGTTGTCGTTGAGGATGACGATCAGCCGCTTGCCGAGATGGCCGGCGTGATTCAACGCCTCGTAGGCCATGCCGGCGGTCAGGGCGCCGTCGCCGATCACCGCGATGGCGTCGCCGCCGTCGCCGTGGCCGAGCTCCCGCGCCATCGCGAAGCCTGTGGCGGCCGAGATCGAGGTGGAGGAGTGCGCCGCGCCGAACGGATCGTAGGCGCTCTCCTTGCGCTTGGTGAAGCCGGAGAGGCCGCCGCCGGTGCGCAGCGTGCGGATGCGGTCGCGCCGGCCGGTCAGGATCTTGTGCGGATAGCACTGGTGCCCGACGTCCCAGATCAGCTTGTCGCGAGGCGTGTCGAAGACGGCGTGAATGGCGACCGTCAGCTCCACCACGCCGAGTCCGGCGCCGAGATGCCCGCCGGTGACCGAGACGGCCGAGATCGTCTCCTGTCGCAGTTCCTCCGCCAATCGGCCCAGCTCCGAGTCCGAAAGCGCCTTCATGTCGGAGGGGAAGCGGACTCGGTCCAGCGTCGGGGTGTTCGGGCGGGTCGGGTCGGTCTCGGTCACGGGCGTCTCTCCCTTCGGCGCGGCTGGGCGGCCGGTTCCGCCATCGGAGCACGATCGTCGCAGGCTGTCCAGTTTTCCTGACACAACGACGTCAATTCAACTGGACACCCAAGCCGTCTCGGCCGGCGGACAGGCGCATGGCGCGACATGTCGCGTTAAATCGGAGTGACCGGGGGCGGCGCAAGGGCGACGAAAGCGCCTCAGCGCATGCGGGCGGCCGCGAATCGGGCGGCGAGGGCGAGCGGGCGCGCCTCCGGGCCGAGGGGGGCGAGGGCGGCCTCGGCCTCGGCGACCAGATCGGCGGCGCGGGCCGCCGCGCCGTCCAGCCCCAGAAGCGAGACGAATGTGGCCTTGCCCGCCTCGGCGTCCTTGCCGACGGCCTTGCCCGCCTCCGCCGCGTCGCCGCGGGCGTCGATGACGTCGTCCTGGATCTGGAAGGCGGCGCCCATCGCCGCCGCGAAGGCGCGGAGCGGGGCGCGCGCCGCCTCGGCCTCGGCGAGGATCGGGCCGGTCTCCGCCGCCAAGACGATCAGCGCGCCGGTCTTGAGCGCCTGCAGCCGCTCGACGGCGGCGAGGTCCAACGGCGTCCCGGCGCTCTCCGCCGCGATGTCGAGCGCCTGGCCGCCCACCATGCCGGCGACGCCCGAGGCGCGGGAGAGCGCGAGGCAGAGTTCCGCCCGAACCGCGCCGGAGGGGTGCGTCGCGGGGTCCGACAGCAGCTCGAACGCGAACGTCTGCAGCGCGTCGCCGGCCAGCACCGCCGTCGCCTCGTCCCAGGCGACGTGCACCGTCGGGCGCCCGCGGCGGAGGGCGTCGTCGTCCATGCAGGGCATGTCGTCGTGGACGAGGGAATAGGCGTGCAGGCACTCGACCGCCGCCGCGACGCGGTCCGCGCGGCCAGCCGGGGCGCCGAGCAGCGCAGCGCCTTCCATCACGAGATAGGCCCGGAGCCGCTTGCCCCCGCCGAGCGCGGCGTGGCGCATCGCGGCGGCGACGGGCATGTCGGGGCCGAGCAGCTCCGCCGGCGGCAACAGCGCGTCGAGCGCGGCTTCGGCCCGCGCGGCGCAGGCGGCGAGGCGGCCCTCCAGTTCGGCGAGGTCGTCGCCGCTCAGCATCGCCGCGTCACTCATGGGCGAAGGGCTTCGCCTCCGGCCCGTCCGGGCCTTCCGCGATCTGCGCGACGCGGAGTTCGGCCGCCTCCAGCTTCTTCTCGCAGTGCCGGCGCAGCGCCGCGCCCCTTTCGTAGAGGGCGATGGAGTCGTCCAGCGGCGCCTCGCCCTGCTCAAGCGTGGTGACGATCGCCTCCAGCGCGGCGAGGGCCTGCTCGTAGGAGAGGGAATCCACCGGCGGCAGATCGGGCTTGTCGGTCATCGGGCGCGCTCCTCGAGGACGGAGACGTGGGCGGCGACGGAGGCGGCGAGGGCGTCGAGGTCGTAGCCGCCTTCGAGTGTGGAGACGATGCGGCCCTCGGCATGGGCGTCCGCGAGATCGCAGAGGCGCTCCGTGACCCAGTCGAAGTCCCGTTCCGTCAGACGCATGTCGGCCAGCGGATCGTCGCGGTGGGCGTCGAATCCGGCCGAGACGATCACCAGTTCGGGTTCGTGCCGGGCGAGGAAGGGGAGCAGCGTCTCCTCCCAGGCGGCGCGGAAATCGACGCTCCCGGCGCCGGGGTCGAGGGGAGAGTTCAGGCATTGTTCCCGCGCCCCGCGCTCGTGGGCGGCGCCGGAGCCGGGGAACAGCGGCATCTGGTGGGAGGACGCGAAGGCCGCGCGTCCCTCGTCCCAGAGGACGGCCTGCGTGCCGTTGCCGTGATGCACGTCGAAGTCGGCCACCGCGACGCGGGAGAGGCCGTGCGCCTCCAGCGCGTGCAGGGCCGCGAGGGCGGCGTTGGAGAAGAGACAGAAGCCCATCGCGCGCTCCGGCTCGGCGTGGTGGCCGGGCGGGCGGGTCGCGACGAAGGCCGCGCGGGCCTCGCCGGAGAGCACGAGATCCACCGCCGCGGCGTTGGCCCCGGCGGCGCGGAGCGCGGCCTCGAGCGTGCCCGGCGACATGTGCGTGTCGGGGTCGAGCTGGACCGAACCCTCCGCCGGGGCCGCGGCGCGGATCGCGTCGAGATAGGCGGCGGAATGGCCGCGCAGCAGGAAGGCGTCCTCGGCCGCCGGCGCCTCGCGACGGTCGAGTCCGTCGACGCCGGCGAGGGCGCGGTCGACCGCCTCGATCCGCGCCGCGCGCTCGGGGTGGCCCGGCGGCGTCAGGTGCCCGTGCGAGGCCGGATGGCTGAAGAGGGCGAGGGGCATGGGGCGCTCCGTCGGCCTGTGGGTGGCGGGTCGGGGCGACCATGCCCCGCGGCGGGCCGGGCGGCAAGGCGAGGCGCGCCGGACGCCGCCGGGCGCCCCGCGACGACCCTCGGGCCGGCGCCGCCGCGAGGCGGGCGATCGCCCGAACGGCCTTCCCGAGGCCGAGATCGGGGCGCGGCGGATGCGACCGGGCGCCCCCGGCGATCCGCCCCGGCGGATCGACGCCGCCGCGAGCGGGGGCTCGACGCCCCCCGAGCGGCGTCGCCCGCCAAGGGGCGCGGCGGTTGCCTCGCGCGCGGCGGCGGGTGCAGATGGGCGGGGCGGATCGCGGGGAGGGTCGGCGATGGACGAGGTGCTGCTGTTCGAGGTGGGGCCGCGCGACGGGCTTCAGAACGAGGCGCGGCTGATCCCGGCCGCCGACAAGATCCGGCTGGTGGATCTCCTCTCCGCGACCGGGCTGCGACGCATCGAGGTCACGAGTTTCGTCAGCCCGAGATGGGTGCCGCAGATGGCCGACGCCGCGAAGGTGATGGCCGGCATCCGCCGCGCGCCGGGCGTCCGCTATTCCGCGCTGACGCCGAACCTGAAGGGCTGGGAGGGCGCGAGGGCCGCCGGGGCCGACGAGGTCGCCGTCTTCGCCTCGGCCTCCGAGGGCTTCAGCCGGGCCAATCTCAACTGCTCCGTCGCGGAGAGCCTGGAGCGGTTCCGCCCGGTGCTCGCCGCGGCGGCGGAGGCGGGGACGCCGGTGCGCGGCTACGTCTCCTGCGTCACCGACTGCCCCTATGACGGGCGCACGCCGCCGGGCGCCGTGGCGGAGGTCGCCGCCAGGCTGATCGCGATGGGCTGTCACGAGGTCAGCTTGGGCGACACCATCGGGGCGGCGACGCCGGAGACGGTCGACGCCATGCTCGACGCGGTGCTGGACGCGGTTCCGGCGGAGCGGCTTGCAGGCCATTTCCACGACACCGAAGGGCGCGCGACGGACAACGTGGCGGCCTGCCTCGCCCGCGGGCTGCGAACCTTCGACGCCGCGGTCGGCGGGCTCGGCGGCTGCCCCTACGCGCCGGGCGCGAAGGGCAACGTGGACACGCGAAAGGTGCTGGCGACGGTCGAGGCGCGGGGCTTCCGCACGGGGGTCGACGCCGCGAAGCTGGAGACCGCGGCCGCGTTCGCACTGACGCTGAGGGAGGGGGCGGATGCCTGAGACGATCCGGATCGAGACCGACGCGCGCGGCGTCGCGACGCTGACGCTGGCGCGGGCGGAGAAGCGCAACGCGCTTTCCGCGCGGATGATCGCGGAGCTGCACGCGGCCGCCGACGCTCTGGCGGCCGATCCGGCGGTGCGCGTCGTCGTGATGACGGGCGAGGGCGATCATTTCTGCGCCGGCGGCGATCTCGCCTGGATGCGCGCGCAGCGGGAGGTGGACCGCGAGACGCGGCTCGCCGAGGCGATGAGGCTCGCGCGGATGCTCGGCGCGCTGAACCGGCTGCCGAAGCCTCTGATCGGGCGGATCAACGGCCCGGCCTACGGCGGCGGCATGGGCATGATGTCGGTCTGCGACGTGGCGCTGACGGTGGAGGACGCGCGCTTCGGCTTCACCGAGGTGCGGCTCGGCCTGATCCCGGCGACGATCTCGCCCTACGTGATCGCGCGGATGGGCGAGGCGAAGGCGCGTCGGGTGTTCTTCTCGGCCCGCCTGTTCGACGCGGCGGAGGCGCGCGAGCTCGGCCTCGCCGCCCGCGTGACGACGCCGGAGGCGCTGGACGCGGCGGTGGAGGCGGAGGTCGCGCCCTATCTCGCGGCGGCGCCCGAGGCGGTGGCGGCCTCGAAGGCGCTGGTGCAGGCGCTGGGGCCGCAGGTGACGGAGGCGGTCATGGCCGACACGGCGCGGCGGCTGGCCGACGCCTGGGAGACGGCGTCGGCCGAGGAGGGCATCGCGGCCTTCTTCGAGAAGCGCAGGCCCGTCTGGCCCGGGCTCGGCTGAGGCGCGGAGGCGCCCCGGTCGTCGCGGCGGGGGTGGGCGGGCGGGCCGCTCGCGACGGCCGGGGCGCCGGGGCGGCCGTGGGCGGGCCGGGGACCGGGAGCGTGCGGCCTTCGGACCCCCGCCGGGTGGATCCCGCGCCGGCCGCGAGGACGCCGCGGCGTCAGGCCGCGTGGGCGTAGTCCCAGTAGCGGGCGCGCACCTCGCGCGTCACCGGGCCGGCGCCGTAGACCACGTCGTCGAAGCGGACGATCGGCATGATCTTGTTGGCGTTGCCGGTGGAGAACGCCTCGTCGGCCTCGCGCAGGTCGCGCTCGGTCAGCACGCATTCGCGCACGTCGTGGCCCGCGTCGCGCATCAGCTTCATGACGCGCAGGCGCGTGATCCCGGCGAGGAAGGTGCCGTTCGGGATCGGCGTGGCGATCACGCCGTTCCTCACGACGAATATGTTGGCGGTGGCGAGTTCGGCCACGTTGCCGATGGCGTCGTAGGAGACGGCGTTGTCGAAGCCCTTGGCCTTCGCCTCGCGGATCATGCGGGCGTTGTTGGGATAAAGGCAGCCGGCCTTCGCCTCGGTCGGCGCCATGCTCTGGAGGGGGCGGCGGAAGCGGGTCGTGGTGATCCGCAGTCCGCCCTCCGGCATCGCCTCCGGGTCGCTCATCGGCAGCGCCTCGAGGCAGAGGGCGAAGGCGGTGCTGGCGGGATCGGCGTTGATCAGCGAGGCGTCGCCGTGGCGGGCCCAGTACATCGGTCGCACGTAGACGGGAACGTCGCCGCGGAACTTGGCGAGGCCTTCCTGCGCGAGATCGTTCATCTCGCCGGCCTCGAGCGTCGGCTCGAGGCCCATCGCCTCGGCCGAGGCGTTGACGCGGGCGCAGTGCAGGTCGAGGTCGGGCGCGGTCCCCTCGAAGCCGC
>DATFKM010000326.1:0-2167 GCA_035268645.1 Paracoccaceae bacterium
CGTGGCGAGGTCTGGCTCGCCCCGCTCGAGGAGACGCTGGGCCTGCTCGGCGCCGAGCTGCGCGACGACGGGGACGGGCCGCGCATCGCCACCCCGATCGGAGCGCGGACCCTGCCCGCCGACGCGATCGAGGAGATCGACGGCGTCGCGCATCTGCGCACCGACTTCCTGTCCGAGGCCCTCGCGACGCCGGTTCGCTTCTCGGAGGCGCTCTACGCGCTCGACGTCGACACGCCCTGGACGCCGGGCGATCCGGTCCGCGACTCCGCCCCCCTCGACCGCGACGCGGCGGCCCCCACGCCGGAGCCGGACGCGCGGCCGCCCGCCGCCGGGCTGAGCCGGATCTTCGGCGAGATCGGGGCGGGCTACGCCACGGACGGCGAGGGACTGGAGGCGGCGGCCGTCGACCTGCGCCTCGCGGGACCGGCGGGCGGCGGGCTCTGGCAGGTGAGGCTGGAGCAGGCGCTCGAGCCGGACATGCGCTTCGCGGATCCTGTCGTGTCCGACTACATCTGGGTGCGCCCCCTCGCCGAGACGCTCTGGGTCCAGCTCGGCAACCAGCGTCTGACCGTGGGCCCGCTCGTCGGCGGGGCCGAGGTGACCGGCGCGCAGCTCGCCTGGTCGAACCGGCCCGAGGCCTTCGCCTTCACCGGCGTCTCGCCCGGCGCGCTGCTGAGCGGCTTCGGCTCGGGCACGCGGACGTTCACCGGCGTCGGCCCGCCGGGAGGGCGCGCGGAGCTCTGGATATCGGGCCGTCCGGTGGCGCAGGCCGCGATCGGCATCGACGGGCGCTACGAGATCGAGGACGCCCCCCTCTTCGGCCTGCAGAGCGACGTCGAGATCCGCATCTACCGGCGCCGGGGCGACGCCGCCCCTGTCGAGATCCGGGAGCAGACCGTCACCCGCGGCGCGCGGTTTCAGCCGAAAGGCGCGCTCATGGCGCTCGGCGGCGTCGGGCGCGAGGGCAATCCGGCGGATCCCGACGACGCGCGCGACGCCGGCGTCGTCTTCGGCCGGGCGATGGGGGCGCCCTTCGCCTGGCTGACGCTGGGGGCCTCGGGCCTCGCCTTCGACGACGGGCACGCCGTCGGGGGGCTCGACGCCCTCGTGGAGCTCGGGCCCTTCGCCTCGGCGTCGGGCTCGGTCGCGGGCGACGAGACCGGGGTGGGCGCCTACGAGGCGGGGCTGACGGCGCAGTTCGGGCCAGTGTTCCTCGACGTCTCGGCGTTCGAAGTGGCCGAGGGCTTCCGCGATCGCATCGAGGAGGACGAAGAGGACGAGGAGGACCCGTTCGTCGAGGACGCCTTCGCCCTGCTCGCGCCGGAGACGCTGGATCGGCGCGCCACCGTGGGCGCGACGTTCTGGGACCGCCGCGTGCAGGTCGGGATCGAAGGCCGGCAGACGGAGTTCGCGGAATACGTCCTGCCGTTCGGCCGCGTCGCGCCACTGCCAAGGCTGACCCTCTCGGCGGCGCCCGACGCGATGGGCGAGTATCGCTGGGAGGCGGCCTGGACCGATCGCGGCGGCGTCTCGGCCCGCGCTCTTCGCGTCTCGAAGACCACGGCGCTGCGGCTCGACCGGCCGGTGGCCGGGGGGTTCGTCGGCGACGGCGCCGTCTTCGGCGACGCGGTGATGGACGACGACGGCGACTGGCGGCTCACCGCCGGTCTCGCCGGCGACCGGCTCGGCGGCTTCGACGTCGACTGGCGGATGGAGGGCGGCGCGGAGGACGCCTCGCCCATCGGCTGGACGAGCTTCGGGCGCACGCTGGCGCCGGGCGTGCGCGGCTATCTCGAGCTCGCCGGGCGGCAGGAGGCGGTGTGGGGCTTCGCGGGGCTGAGCCTCGATCTCGGCCTGGTCGACGGCCGGCTCGCGGCCGGCGAGGCGGCGCCGCTGGATCTGCGCACCGGCGCCGTGGACACCGTTCTCGTCGGCCCGGACGGGGCCCCGATGGCGTTCGGCCCGGGCGAGCGGCCGGAGATCCGGGTCGACGGCGCCGGGCCGCGCTGGGGGACGGCCGAGGGCGAGGGCGAGGTCGTCCGCTTCCGCAGCGACCGCGTGGCGCGCGGGCTCCGGCGCGTCGAGGTCGATCCCGGCGACCTGCCGATCGAGCTCTCTCCCGCGCGCCGGGTCTGGCACGTGGCGGTGTCGCCGGCCACGACGACGG
>DATFKM010000327.1:0-12881 GCA_035268645.1 Paracoccaceae bacterium
CGACGGCGGGGCGCCGACGGTCGCCGCCACGCCGTTCTACCGGACGCGTTCACCGTTTCGCTCAACCCGCGCTTCACGCCCGCCGGTTAGGCCGGAGACGGGTGAGGTGTGCGCCGGCGGGGACCCCCTCGGCGTCGAACAGACGGGGGAAGGATCATGGGCGAGGTGTTGCGGCTGTCGCAGCCGTCGCGGCCCGTTCGGGTGGATCGCGACGCGATGGACGCGCTGGAGGCGGCACTCGGCCCGCAGGCCTGCGCGGAACTGGTCGAGGACGCGGTGCTGGAGGCGGTCGACCGGCTCGGCGCGATCGAACGGGCGCTCGGCGAGCGGGACTTCACGCGGGCCGGACGCGCGGCGCGCGGGCTGGCCGACGGGGCCGCGCGGATCGGCCTCTCGCCGCTGGTCGCGCAGGCGCGGGCGTTGGCGGAGTGCTGCGCCCGGCTGGACCGGACGGCCGCGGCCGCGGTCGGTCAGCGGCTGCTTCGGACGGCGGAGGCGGCGCTGTTCGCCGAGCTGGCGGACGGGGCGGGCTGAGCCGGCCTCGGACGCCGCTGCGCGGGCGAAAGGGCCGCCGTGACCCGCCCGAGAGCCGCGGGCTCGGCGGGTCTGCCCGGAGACGCGCTTGCCAAGACCGGCGACTGCCGCGAAGCTCCGCGGAGCAATGGACCGCCGGAGGCCCGCCATGCCAATCTCCGTCTGCGTATTCGACGCCTACGGCACGTTGTTCGACGTGGCCGCCCCGGCCCGGCGGTTCGCCTCGGAGCCCGGGCGCGAGGCGCTCGCCGAGGTCCGGCCGAGGCTGGCCGAGCTCTGGCGGCTGAAGCAGCTGCAGTATACGTGGCTGCGGGCCGCGGCGGGCGTGCATGCGGATTTCGAGCGGGTGACGCGGGACGGGCTCGACTGGGCCGCCGCCAAGCTGGCGCAGGAGGGCACGCCGCTGGCCGACGCCGACCGCGACGCGCTGATGGACATCTATTTCGAGATCGACGCCTATCCGGAGGTCCCCGACATGCTCGCCGGGCTGAAGGCGGACGGGCGGGCGACGGCGATCCTCTCGAACGGCACGCCGCGGATGTTGCGCGCGGCGAGCGCCAGTGCCGGGATCTCGGATCGGCTCGATGCGCTGCTCTCCGTCGAATCGGTGGGCGTGTTCAAGCCGGATCCGGCCGTCTACGACCTCGTCGGCCGGCGCTTCGGCGTGCCGGCGGGAGAGGTGCTGTTCGTCTCCTCCAACCCTTGGGACGCGGCGGCGGCGACCGGCTTCGGGTTCCGCACGCTCTGGGTGAATCGCTCGGGCGATCCGGCCGACAGGCTGCCTTGGACGCCGGAGCGGGAGGCCGACGACCTCTCCGGCGTGCCGGCGCTGGCCGCGGATCTCTGATGCCGGTCTTCCTCGCCGCGGACGGGCGGCGGCTGCATCATCTCGACGAGGGGGCCGGGCCGGCGGTGCTGTGCCTTGCCGGGCTGTCGCGCAATCATCGTGACTTCGACGTCCTCGCGGCGGCGCTGAAGGGGCGGTTCCGCGTGCTCCGGCTCGATTCGCGCGGACGCGGCGGGTCGGAGCGCGCGGAGGACCCGGCGGCGGAGTATCAGGTCCCGGTCGAGGCGGGGGACGCGCTGGCGCTGCTGGACCGGCTGGGGCTGGAGTCCGTGGCGGTGGTGGGGACCTCGCGCGGCGGGATCCTCGGGCTGGCGATGGCGGCGGCGCGGCCGGGCTCGGTCAAGGCGCTGGTGCTGAACGACGTCGGCGTCGAGGTCGCGACGGCGGGGCTGCGCCGGATCATGGGGTATCTCGGCCGTGCGCCGGAGGTTCCGGATTTCGAGGCGGCGACGGACCTGATCGCCGAGGCGAACGCGGCGGCGTTTCCGGGCGTGCCGAGGGCGCGCTGGGCGGCGCACGCGCGTGCGATCTTCGACGACGACGGTGCTGGGCGGCCGGTCCTCTCCTACGATGCGCGGCTGGCGGAGGTGACGGCGGCCGGGATGGCGGAGATCGGCGAGACGATCGACCTGTGGCCGCTGTTCGCCGCGGCGGCGGATGTTCCCGTGCTGGTCGTGCGCGGGGCGAATTCGGATATCCTGACGGCGGAGACGCTGGCGGCGATGCGCGCGGCGCGGCCGGACCTCGAGGCGGTGGAGGTTCCCGATCGGGGGCACGCGCCGTTCCTCGACGAGCCGGAGGCGGCGGCGGCCATCGAGAGCTTTCTGGAGCGGTGGGCATGACGGACATCGCGCGGGTGCGTGCGGCGGCGGCGCGGCTGGAGGGCGTGGCGCGGGAGACGCCGCTTCTGGAATCGCCGTTTCTGAACGAGATCGCCGGCCGGCGGCTGCTGGTGAAGGCGGAATGCCTGCAGCTCACGGGCAGCTTCAAGTTCCGCGGCGCATGGGCGGCTCTGACGGCGCTGGACGAGGCCGAGCGGGCGCAGGGGGTGATCGCCTATTCGTCCGGCAACCATGCGCAGGGCGTGGCGCATGCGGCGCAGCTTCTGGGCATCCGCGCCACGATCCTGATGCCGCACGACGCGCCTGCGCTGAAGTTGGCGAACACGCGCGCCTACGGCGCGGAGGTCGTCACCTATCGCCGCGGCGAGGAGAGCCGCGAGGCGATCGGCGCCGCGCTGGCGAACGAGCGCGGTCTGACGCTTATCAAGCCTTACGATCACCCCGAGGTGATCGCCGGGCAGGGAACCTGCGGACTGGAGCTGGCGCGGCAGGTCCGCTCGGCCGGTGTGGAGGCCGCGGATGTGCTGGTCTGCACGGGGGGCGGCGGCCTCGCCGCGGGCGTCGCCCTGGCGCTGGAGGCCGAGGCGCCCGGCCTGCGCGTCCGCCCGGTGGAGCCCGAGGGCTGGGACGACTGGCGGATTTCGCTCGCCGCCGGGCGAAGGCTCGAGGCGCCGGGCGGCGAATCGATCTGCGACGCCATCGTGACCCCCGCGCCGGGGGAGCTGACCTTCCCGATCCTTTCGCGACTGGGAGGGCCGGGGATCGCGGTCTCCGACGACATGGCGCTCGACGCGGTGGCGGCGGCCTTCGGGCGGCTGAAGATCGTGGCCGAGCCCGGCGGCGCGGTGGCGCTGGCCGGGGCGCTGTACCGCTCGGAGATGCTGGAGGGCGAGGCCGTGGTGGCGGTGGTGACCGGCGGCAACGTCGATCCGGCGATGTTCCGGCGCGCCTTGTCGTGAACGAAAAATTAATGCGTCACGCTCGTGTCACGACGAATCGGCGAAGCAGGGTTCACCGGAGCGGTGCTCCGGGAGTTCGCCCGAGGCTCGAGGCCGCCGGCGCCGCAGGGGGGGCGTGCGACGCGGCCGGAGGTGACCGGGCGACGGAGCGGCCGGGCGCCGTGAGGGGGTCCGGTCGTGGTGGCAGGTGCGGGTCTGTCAGGCCCGCCCGTGTCGCCGGGGCCGCGTTCGTGGGGGGCGCGGCCCCGCCCGCGGCCCGCGCGCGGCGCGGCCCTTCGGCTGGCTTCGGGGAGAGCCCGGTCGGGAGTGCGCGCCCGCGCGGGCCGTTCGGCGCTCAATGAGCGGCGAGCGCTTCGACGAAGCGCTCGGCGCGGTCCGCGAGACGGTTCGCGCCGGCAGGGCCTTCCGGCTGCGGCACGGCCGAGGCGAGCCGGTCGTCGACGTCGCCGTCGATGAAGCGCATCTGCCACCGCGCGAAGCTGCGGACGCGGATCGGGCCGTCGATCATCATCCTTAGGTCCAGATGGCGGGGGTCCGCGGCGATCGAGAGCATCAACGCGTCGAGCGTCTCCCGCTCCCCCTCCAACGTCTGAAAGAAGCGCAGACGATCGAAATAGAGCGCGCCTGTGACGCCGAGGGCCGCGTTGCGCGCGAGGGAGACGCGCGCGATGTCCAGCAGGTCCGGCGACCAACCGCCGATCAGGGATCGGCTGAAGTAGGCGATGCGCGCGAGCACGAAGCGATGATCCCCCCGGCGGATGGCGGCTTGCCTACATTCTGACTGCGATATGTGTCGGCCATGAGGCGACAAGTGTGCCCGCAGCTGCGAGGCGTCGCGCGTTCCAGAGACGGTCAGCCGTCGAGGCGAAGCTGCGCATTGTCGGGATCGTGGGGTGAATCCCCGACCACCTCCGCATCGAGGAGTTCCCGGAACATTCGCAGCTTCAGCTTCGTGCCCGGAACGGCGAGATCTGGCGGCAGGTAGCCGAGCCCGATCTGCCGGCCGAGCGCCACCGACCAGCCGCCGGAGGTGAGGCGACCGACGCGCTCGGCGCCGTGGCAGAGCGCCTCGCGGCCCCAGGGGTCGGCGTCCGCCGGTCCGTCGATGAGGAGCGTCGCGCACTTGGAGCGGATGCCGGTCCGCTCCATCGCCGCCTTGCCGCGGAAGTCCTTGGCGAGATCGACGAAGCGCTCGAGGCCCGATTCGAGGGGGGTGGCGTCGCGCCCGATGTCGGCGCCGAAGGCGCGGTAGCTCTTCTCCAGGCGGAGCCAGTTCTGGGCGCGGGCGCCGAACATGCGAAGACCGTGGGGCTTCCCGGCCTCCATGAGACGGTCGAAGAGGTGGCGCTGCATCTCGATCGGGTGATGAAGCTCCCAGCCGAGCTCGCCGGTATAGGCGACGCGGATCGCCATGACGGGGACCATGCCGAGGTCGATCCGGCGCATGGAGAGCCACGGGAAGCGCTTGTTGGAAAGCGCGGAGGCCGGGTCGGCGTCCACGATCAGCTCCCGCAGCACGTCGCGGGACTTCGGGCCGGCGATGGCGAGAACGCCCCATTGGGTGCTGACGTCCTGGACCTCGATCCAGCCGAGTTCCTCGCGGGCCTTGGCGGCCTCCTTTTCGAGGAAGTCCTGATCGTAGGCCTGCGCGGCGCCCGCCGTCACGACGTAGAAGTCGTCCTCGGCGAGACGGACGATGGTGGCCTCCGTCCGCACCGTGCCGTGGTCGGTCAGCGCGTAGGTCAGGTTGATGCGGCCGGTCTTCGGAAGCTTGTTGCAGGTCAGCCGGTCGAGGAAGGCCGCCGCGCCGGGGCCCTTGACGCGGGTCTTGGCGAAGGCGGTGGCGTCGAAGAGGCCGACGCCTTCGCGCACGGTGCGGGCTTCGGCCTCGGCGAAGCGCCACCAGCCGCCGCGGCGGAAGCTGCGGGCGTCACGGTCGGAGAATTCGGGGTCGTCGGCGTAGTAGTTCGGCCGTTCCCAGCCGTTCACCGCGCCGAAGCGGGCGCCGAGATCGGCGAGGCGGTCATGGATCGGCGTGGTGCGGAGGGGGCGGCAGGCCTCCCGTTCTTCGTCCGGATGGTGGAGGACGTAGACGTTTTCGTAGCACTCCTCGTTCTTCTTCGCGGTGTATTCGCGATTGATCCAGCGGCCGAAGCGGCGGGGATCGAGGCTCCACATGTCGATCTCGGCTTCGCCCTCGGTGATGAGCTGGGCGAGGTAGCGGCCGGTTCCGCCGGCGGCGGTGATGCCGAAGCTGAAGCCCTCGGCGAACCAGAAGTTCTCGACGCCGGGGGCGGGACCGACGAGGGGGTTGCCGTCCGGCGTGTAGCAGATGGGACCGTTGAAATCGTCTTTCAGGCCGACGGTTTCGCTGCTCGGGATGCGGTGGAGCATCGCCATGTATTCCGCCTCGATCCGGTCGAGGTCGAGGGGGAGGAGGTCGGCGCGGAAGCTCTCCGGCACGCCGAACTTGGCCCAGGCGGGGGCGCCCTTCTCGTAGGGGCCGAGGATCCAGCCGCCGCGCTCCTCGCGGACGTACCACTTGGCGTCGGCGTCGCGGAGCACCGGGTGTTCGGGCATTGTTCCGCGCCATTCGACGAGCGCGGGGTCGGGTTCCGTGACGATGTACTGGTGCTCGACCGGCATGGCGGGGAGGTGGCAGCCGATCATCGCGGCGGTGCGCATGGCGTGGTTGCCGGTGGCGGTGATCACGTGCTCGCAGCGCAGCTCGAACGGCTCGTTGCCGGCGATCAGGTTGCCGCCCTTCTCGAGCATCTTCGAGCCGCGGACGATCCACTCGCCGTTCACCCGCTCGAACGAGTCCACCTGCACGCGGCGGTGGATCGTGCAGCCGCGCATGCGGGCGCCCTTGGCCATCGCCTGGGTGACGTCGGCGGGGTTCACGTAGCCGTCGGTCGGGTGGAACAGCGCGCCCTCGAGGTCGTCCGTGCGCACCAGCGGCCAACGCTCCGCGATCTGTTTCGGGGTCAGGAACTCGAAGGGGACGCCCACCGTCTCGGCGGTGGAGGCGTAGAGCATGTATTCGTCCATGCGCTCGCGCGTCTGGGCCATGCGCAGGTTGCCGACCACCGAGAAGCCGGGGTTGAGGCCGGTCTCCGCCTCCAGCGTCTTGTAGAACTTCACGCTGTAGTCGTGGATGTGGCCGACCGCGTAGCTCATGTTGAAGAGCGGCAGCAGGCCGGCGGCGTGCCAGGTGGAGCCGGCGGTCAGTTCGTCCCGCTCCAGCAGCGCGACGTCCCAGCCCGCCTTGGCGAGATGATAGGCGATGGAGACGCCGACCGCGCCGCCGCCGACCACCGCCGCGCGGGCGACGTGGGTCGTTCCGTTGGTGAGGATGCCGCCGTCCGCCATCGCCCCTGCTCCTTCGTCGCGCTCCCCGTCACGAGGCAAGGTTTACGCGCTCGCACGACGCGGCGCGGCGTGGGGACGACGGAGCGTGAGAGATTTGCGACGCGCGGGCCGGCGCGCCGCAGTCAGGGCGGAAGGGCGGCCATGAAGCCGGGTCGCCGGGCCCAGGGCGGCGTCCTTTCGAGGATGTCTCCCCGGTCGAGCACGGGCGCCTTGGTCCCGAGCTTCCGGAACTCGCCGACGTGGTGGTACTTCGCGACGGCGCCGTCCGAGAGGTCGGGCCGGACGATCGCCTTCGGTCCGATCAGGGGGAATTCCCTGACGAAGCGCAGGATCGCCGCGGCGTCGGGCTTGTAGTGTCCGCTCTTGGCCGTGATGACCTGGATCCGGCCGGCGTCGGCGACGATTTCGCCGGCCGCCTTCACCGCGCCGCCGCTCAGGAAGCTGGAGTGGTGATGCTGGCCGACGACGTGGCTGCCGGCATAGAGCTTGGCGTCCGGGCTGAAGACGAAGATCGCCCAGCCGAAGCCGGAGAAGGCCGTCTCGTTGCCGCGGGTGTCGAAAGGCTGATCGGCGTGATCCACCAGCCGTCCGCCGTCGATGGTGATCATGTCGCTCAGCGCGTTGTAGGTGATGTCCTCGGAGAAGTACTTGACGACCGAATCCGCCGGCGTCGCCGCCAGGTCGGCGCCGCTGAAGATCCAGAACGACTGCTTGGTGGCGATCGCGTTCACGTCCTTGAGCCAGTTCGCGAAGACCGGCACCAGCTCGTAGCCCGGGCGGTGCTCGGGATCGATCTTCTCCAGCCAGTAGCTGCGGTGCTGCGCGTCGATCCTGCGGTAGTCGGTCGGCCCGGTGAGCTGCTTCACGCCGAGGCGGGCGGCTTCGCCCGAGACCTGCCCGAGAAGATCGTCGACGGCGTCCCAGCGCTTGCCGTTCTTGGTCTTCGGCTGCGGCGGCTTGCTGGTGACGTAGACGCCGGCGATGCGCGCCACGTCGTCCAGCATCTCGATCTTGCGCAGGCGGCCGGACGGCGCGTCCGGTATCTCGTTGTACTTGCGTATCTCGTCGCGGAGTTGCTGAAGGAAGGGGTTCTTGCTGGTGGTGATGCCGGCCTGCATCAGCTTGAGAAGATCCAGCGGCATGCTCTCGGTCCTCTTCGACGCGAGGCCCGGACGCCTCCGCGATCTTTTCGGCGAGGCCGGATGAACGGCGCGTGAGGTCCGCGGCGCGGGTCAGGCGGGGTCCTTGTGGACGATGACCTCGGCGTCGGGGAACGCCTCCAGCATGCGGCGGCGCAGGGCGGCGCCGATGTCGTGCGCCTCGCGGAGCGGCAGGCGGCCGTCGATCTCGACGTGGATCTGCACGAAGAGGCGGCGCCCGGCGCGTCGCGTCTTGAGGTCGTGGAAGCCGGCGAGGCCGGGATGGGTCTCGGCGATGCGCTGGAGCGTGGCGAGGGTCTCGGGCTCGGCGCCGCGGTCCATCAGGGCGTTCCAGGCGCCCGAGGCGATGCGCCCGGCGCCGGCGACCAGGATCGCGGCGGCGGCGAGGCCGACCACGGAATCCACCTGCGGCAGGCCGAGCCAGCGCGAGGCGGCGAGCGCGACGATCGCGCCCAAGGTCGGCAGCAGGTCCGAGACGTAATGCAGCGCGTCGGCGGCGACGACGCGGCTCCCGGTGCGCCGCGCGACGCGGCGCTGGAACAGGACGAGCGCGCCGGTGACGAGGAGGGAGGCGGCCATCACGGCGAGGCCCGCGGCCTCCGAGGTCAGGGGCGGCGGGGCTTCGGCCGTCAGCCGCTCGATCGAGCGCCAGCCGATGGCGCCGGCGGAGGCGAAGACCAGCACCGACTGTCCGAGCGCGGCGAGATCCTCGGCCGAGCCGTGGCCGAAGGCGTGCTCCTCGTCGGCGGGCTTGGCGGCGTAGAGGATCGCGGCGAGCCCGCCGAGCGAGGCGACGAAGTCGAGCGCGCTGTCGGCGAGGGAGGCCGCGACGGCGAGCGAGCCGGTGGCGGCGAGCGCCCAGAGCTTGAGGCCCGAGAGCAGGAGCGCCGCGCCGACGGCGGCGAGCCCCGCCATGGCGGCGAGCCGGTCGTCGGCGGAGAGGCGGCGGAGCGGACGCATGGGCGGGAGGCTGACCGCGAAGGGGGGCGGGGGCAAGCGCGCACGGACGGTCCGCCGGCGCCGTGGCGGGCGCGCTCTCGGGTCGCAGGAAGCGGAAACGTTGTGCGGCGCGGCATTCGGGCGCCGCGGCGCAGCCCGAGCGCGCTTGACACCCCGGGGGGGCGTTCCTAGGGTCCGCGCCGATCAAGCCGCCGGGTCCTCCGGCGTCCGCGATCCGGAGCCGCCGGGCATGCCGACCGACGCCGAGCGACCGCCGAGCCTCGAGGAGATCGACTCCCGGCTCGCCGCGATCCGCAAGCGCCGCAAGGCGAAGCCGGCGGGACGCGGCGCGGCGAAGTGGCAGGGCGCGGAACTCGCCTGGCGGATGGTGATCGATCTGACCGCGGGGATCGCGGTGGGACTGACGATCGGATGGGGGCTCGACTCGCTCTTCGGAACGATGCCCCTGTTCATGGTCGTCTTCGTCCTGCTCGGCTTCGCGGCCGGGGTGAGCATCATGCTGCGGTCCGCCGAGGACCAGCGGCGCAAGGCGCTGAGGCGCGCCGAGGCTGAGGCCGCCGCCGCCGGCGGTACGGATGAAACGGGCGCCGCGGCGCCGAGAGACGAGGGACGCTGAATGGCGGGCGAAGCGGAAGCCGGCGGCATCAACGCCCACCCGATGGACCAGTTCGTGGTGAAGCCGCTGTTCGAGGACGCGCTCGGGCCGCTGACCGTCACCAACTCCACGCTGTGGATGGCGATCGGCGTCGCGATCGCGGTCGGCCTGTTCGTGCTGCCGATGCGCGGCGCGCAGCTGGTGCCGACGCGGATGCAGTCGGTGGCCGAGCTGCTCTACGGCTTCATCCGCAAGATGACGACGGACGTGCTGGGCGAGGAGGGGCTGAAGTTCTTCCCCTACATCTTCACCCTGTTCGTGTTCATCCTGATCTCCAACATCGCGGGCCTGATCCCGGCGAGCTTCACCGTCACCAGCCACATCGCCGTCACCGGCGTCATGGCGCTGATGGTGTTCTTCACGGTCACCCTGATCGGCTTCATGCGCCACGGGGCGCATTTCGTCAGCCTGTTCTGGGTGGACAGCGCGCCCGCCGCGCTTCGCCCGATCCTGTTCCTGATCGAGCTGATCTCGTACTTCGTGCGCCCGCTCAGCCATTCCGTCCGTCTCGCGGGCAACATGATGGCGGGGCACGCGGTGCTGAAGGTGTTCGCGGCCTTCGTCCCGGCGATGGGCGTGGCGGGCCTGATCCCGATCGCGGCCATGACCGGCATCTTCGCGCTGGAGCTGCTGGTGGCGGTCGTGCAGGCCTACATCTTCACCATCCTCACCTGCGTCTATCTCAACGACGCACTTCACATGCACTGAGGCCCGTCCGGGCGTCGGTCGACGATCTTCCCATCCAAAGGAGCGGAACCATGGAAGGCGACATCGGGAACATGGGCCAGTACATCGGCGCGGGCCTCGCCACGATCGGTCTCGGCGGCGCCGGCATCGGCGTGGGCCACGTGGCCGGCAACTACCTGGCCGGGGCCCTGCGCAACCCCGCCGCGGCGGCCGAGCAGCAGGCGACGCTGTTCATCGGCATCGCCTTCGCCGAGGCGCTCGGCATCTTCTCGTTCCTCGTCGCGCTGCTCCTGCTCTTCGCGGTGTGACGGCGCGCCGGGGCCTCTCGCCCCGGCGATCGACAGGACCGGCGCGGCGCCCGTGACACGGGGGCCGCGTCGCCCATCCGGGCGCCCGTTCGGGGCCCGTCGGAGGAGCGTCCCATGGACTTCTTCATCAGCGCCGCGCATGCCGCGACGGGCGGAGAGGAGAGCGGGGCCACCGGCTTGCCGCAGCTCGATTTCGCGACCTACCCGTCGCAGATCTTCTGGCTGATCGTCACGCTGGTCGCGCTGTATCTGATCTTCGCGCGGAACGCGCTGCCCCGCATCGGCGAGGTGATCGAGGAGCGGCACGACACGATCGAGGACGACCTCGACCGTGCGGCCGACTACAAGCGCCGCGCCGAGGACGCCGAGGCCGCCTACGAGCGCGCCAAGGCCGAGGCTCGGGCCGAGGCCCAGCGCATCGCCGAGAAGACGCGCCGGGAGATCGAGGCCGAGACCGAAAAGGCGATCGCCAAGGCCGACGCCGAGATCGCGGCGCGCGCCGAGGAGAGCGCGAAGCGCATCGACGAGATCCGCGCCGAGGCGCGGGAGGCCGTCGGCGAGGTGGCGCGCGAGACGGCGAAGGCTCTCGTCGAGGCGGTGGCCCCGGACGCGGCCGACGCGGACGCGGTTGTCTCGGCCGTTCAGCGTCGCATGGAGGGCTGAGCGATGATCCTCGAGAATTCGAACTTCGTCGTCGGCATCGCCTTCGTCGCCTTCCTCGCGCTGCTCTGGCGGTTCGACGTGCAGGGCCTGGTGATCCGCGCCCTCGACGCGCGGGCCGACAAGATCCGGCTCGAGCTGGAGGAGGCCAAGCGGCTGCGCGAGGAGGCGCAGAACCTTTACGCCTCCTACGAGCGCAAGCAGCAGGAGGTGGAGGGCGAGGTGCAGGACATCATCGCCCACGCCCGGCGTGAGGCCGAGGAGGCGGGCGAACAGGCGCGCCGCGACCTGGAGGTGACGGTGGCCCGCCGGATCCGCGCCGCGGAGGAGCAGATCTCGCAGGCGGAGGCCGATGCCGTCCGGGAAGTGCGCAACGAGGCGATCCGGGTGGCGGTGGACGCCGCCGCAGACGCCATCGCGCAAGGTCTCTCGAAGGCGGGCAAGGACCGTCTGATCGACGAGGGCATCAAGACGGCGGCCGACCGGCTGCACTGACGGCGTCGCCGAGGCTGCGGGGATCGGGCGGGGCCGGGGACGGCCGCCGCCCGATCCGCGTTTCGGGAGACCTCCGCGACGGGCGCGGGAGGCGGCGCCCGGCCTCCGCGGCGGGCCTTCAGTTCAAGGCCCGATGAACGGGGCTCGCCGCGCCCCGGCCGCAGCCGAGCCGCCGGCGCGAAACCGCCGTGGCTGATGCCGCCAACCGCCGTGATCGTCGGGCGGCGGCATCAGACGGCCTCGGCGGAGGCCGGGATCGCGAGCACGGGGCGGGTGGCGCGCGCCAGCACCTGCTCCGTCGTGCTGCCGAACAGGACGTCGAGCAGGCCGCGCCGGCCTTCGCAGGCGAGCAGGACAAGATCGGCGTCGATCTCCTCCGCCCGGGCCGCGATCACGTCCGCGGGCTCGCCCGGCATGCTGCGCCGGGTGAGGCGCGCGGCGGGCAGAAGGGCGCCGGAAATCTCCGGCGCGTCGGCCGGGTCGCCCACATGCAGCAGCTCGACCTCCACCGGCGTCGCGGCGGCGGGCGCCCCGAGATGCGCGAGGCGCCGCGCCTCGCTCAACGCCGGCCGCGGATCGGGGCGCCGATCCACGGCGGCGAGCACGCGGGCGATCCGCACCGCGCCGGTCGCGGGGTCGACGAAGCCGCGGGCGCCCTCCGGCACGACGAGGACCGGCGCCGCGGCGCGACGGGCCGTCTCGGCCGAGACCGAGCCGCGGCCCCAGCCCTGCGTCGCGCGACGGGCGAGGACCACGACCTCGGGGTCGAGATCCTCGGCCGTCTCCAGAATGCCGGAGACCGGATGACGCGTGCGCACCGAGCGCTTGGAGACGCCGATGCCCCAGGCGCGGCGGAAGCCGTCCGCGCCGTCTTCCGGCCGGCGGCCCCAGCGGGCCAGCGTCTCGCGGACATGGGGAAACGAGTCCCACGGCACGTCGGAGCCCGATTCGGGTCCGGCATGCAGCAGCGTCAGGTCCGCGCCGTGCGAGAGGGCGAGGGCGAGGGCGTGCTCGAACGCGGCCTCCGCCGCCTCCGAGAAGTCCGTGGCGAGGAGGATGTCGCGCATGGCCGCCTCAGCGCGCCTGGGCGTGGTATTCGGGGTTCGGGCGCATGTCGACGGCGCTCGCCATGCGGTTGGTCATGTTGAAGAAGCTCGCGACCGAGGCGATGTCCCAGATGTCCCGGTCGTCGAAGCCGTGACGGCGCAGTTCCTCGCGGTCGGGTTCCTCGATGCGGTGCGACGCCTCTGTCATCTTCACCGCGAAGTCGAGCATCGCCTTCTGGCGCGGGGTCAGCGGCGCGACGCGGAAGTTCATCGCGATCGCCTCGCCGAGGGCGGGGTCGTCCGAGAGCTGGCGCAGCGCGGCGCCGTGGGCGACGAGGCAGTAGAAGCACTTGTTC
>DATFKM010000328.1:0-7309 GCA_035268645.1 Paracoccaceae bacterium
CCAGCGCCAGCATCGCCGCCGCCTCCCGCAGATCCGCGTCCTCCGTCGGCCGCGTCGCCGGCTCGCCGAACACGGTGTTGCGCAGCAGCAGCGTCGCGTAGACCACCGAGAGCACCAGCGCGGCCGCGGCGCCGAGGCCCAGCGGCCAGGCCACCTGGAAGGTCCCGAGGATCACCAGCGCCTCGCCCACGAAGTTCGCCGTCCCCGGCATCGCCAGCGCCGCCGCCGCGAAGAAGGCGAAGCCGCCCGCCAGCCGCGGCGCCGTGGCCTGCAGCCCGCCGAGCGCGTCCATCCGGTGCGTGCCGAGCCGCGCGTGCAGCGCCCCGACCACGAGAAACAGCGCCGAGGCGGAGAAGGCGTGCGCGAACATCTCCACCGCCGCCCCGGTCCGCGCCAGCGGGTTCAGCGCGAAGATGCCCATCAGCACGAACCCCATGTGGCTGACCGAGGTGTAGGCGATCAGCCGCTTGGCGTCGGTCTGCCCGCAGGCGAGGAGCCCGCCGTAGAGGATCCCCGCGAGGCCGAGCGCCATGGCGTAGGGCGCCACCTGCACCATCGCCTCCGGGAACAGCATCGGCGGGAACCGGTAGAGCCCGTAGGCCCCGGTCTTCAGCAGCACGCCCGCCAGCAGGATCGAGCCCGCCGTCGGCGCGTCGGTGTGCGCGTCCGGCAGCCAGCCGTGCACCGGCACCGCCGGCAGCTTGACGAGGAACGCCGCCGACATCCCCAGCAGCAGCCACAGCGCGGCGGCGGGCGAACGCTCGACCTCGGCCAGCGCGAAGGCGTCGAACACGGGCGGCGAGGCGCCGGCCCCCATCGCCAGCACCGCCGCGATCAGGGCCAGCCCCCCGACCTGGTTGTAGATCAGGAACTTGAGGGCCGAGCGCTCGCGCGCGCCATGACCGTAGAGCGCGATCAGGATGAAGGCGGGGACCAGCATCCCCTCCCAGAAGAACACGAAGAGCAGCAGGTCGAAGCTCAGGAACACCCCGGTGGCCGCCGTCACCGTACCGCAGATGCAGAGGTGGAACAGCACCACCCGGCGCCGGATCTCCCGCCACGAGGCGAGCGTCGAGACCGCGCCGAGCGCCGCCGTCAGCGTCACGAGGCCGAGCGAGAGCCCGTCCCCGGCGAGATGCAGCTCGATCCCGACGCCGGAGGCCCAAGGCGTCCGGTGCAGCGCCAGCCAGCGCCCGTCGCCCGCCCCGGCGCCGAACAGCGCCGCGACCGCCAGCGCGGCCTGGGCCGCCATCACGCCGAGCGTCGCGAGGCGGACCGGCCGGTCCTCGGCGCCCGGCGCGAAGCGCGCCACCAGCGGCAGGGCCAGACCGCCGATCAGCGGCAGCAGGATGAGGCCCACCAGGATCATGCCGCCGCCCATCCGAGCAGGAGGAGAAGCGCGGCGCCGATCGCGGACCCCGCGAGATAGCCGCGAAGACGGCCGCCCTGCGCCCGACCCGCCATGCGTCCCATGCCAGCCGCGCCCGCCGCGACGCCGCGCCAAAGGCGGTCGAGCAGGTCGTCCCCGGGCGCCCTCGCGAAGCGCGCGAGCCGCTCCGCGCCCCGGCGCCGCCAGGCCTCCGGCCCGCCCGGCGCCCGCGGGCCGGCCCCGTCGGCGGCCCCCGACGCGAAGGTCGCGGCGAGGCGCGGCACGCCGCCCGCCAGCGCGTGCATCCCGCGCGCCAGCGGATCGCCCGAGACCGCATGCACCATGCGCCCGAAGCCCCCGGCGACCGCGCCGCGGATCGCGTCGACCCCGAAGCCTCCGCGCGCCGCCGCCGCGAGGCGCGGCGCACGCGGCGCCCATCCGGCCTCGGCCAGCAGCGCCGCGGAGAAGCCCGCCAGGGGGGCCGCCACGCCGATCCCCGCCGCCGCGGCGCCGAGATGCGGCGTCGCCGCTCCGCCCACCGCCTCGGCGACCGGTCCCGCCGCCGGCCCGAGGCCGAGCGCCAGCGCCGCGAGGACCAGCACCGCCGCGGCCTCGGCGGCGCCGGGCCCGTCCGTCGCGCCCTCGCGCGGCGCCCCGCCTCGCGCCAGCGCCAGCGCCGCGCGCCCGGCATAGGCCGCCGTCACCGCCGAGGCCGCGACCGCCCCGGCCCAGAGCGCCGGGCCGAGCGGCCCCGCCCCGAGCGCCCCGGCGAGGACCAGCTCCTTCGACCAGAACCCGGCCGTCACCCAAGGCGCCCCGCCGAGCGCGAGGGCGGCCGCCGCGAAGACCCAGAAGCCGAGCGGGCCTCGCCGCCGGGCGCCCCCGAGCCGGTCGAGCCGACGCTCGTGCCCCGCCTCGCGCGAGACGAGGCCGGCGGCGAGGAACAGCGCCGCCTTGAACGCGGCGTGGGTCACGAAATGCGCCATCGCCGCGCCGGGCGCCCCGGCGCCGAGGGCGAGAAACATGAAGCCGATCTGGCTCACGGTCGACCACGCCAGCAGCCGCTTCACGTCGCGCTGCGCCAACGCCGCGAGCCCGGCGCCGAGGGCGCCGGCGAGGCCCAGCCAGGCCGTCGCCGCGCCGATCCCGGGCGCGGCCTCGGTCAGCGGGGCCAGCCGCGCCAGAAGGAAGGCCCCCGCCGCCACCATCGTCGCGGCGTGCAGCAGCGCCGAGACCGGCGTCGGCCCGGCCATCGCGTCCGGCAGCCAGACATGGAACGGGACCTGCGCCGACTTCGCCAGCGCTCCGGCCAGAACCAGCGCGCCGATCGCTCCCGCGGCGAGCGTCGCGCCGCCCCGCCAGGCGCCCTCGACCGCCCCGAACAGCTCCGGCAGCGAGGTCGTGCCGAAACGCGCGAACAGCGCCGCGATGCCGGCCAGCAGCAGCGCGTCGCCGATCCGCGTCACCACGAAGGCCTGCCGCGCCGCGTCCGCCGCCGCCGCCTCCCGAGAGCGCCAGCCGATCAGGAAGTAGCTGCAGAGGCCCACGATCTCCCAGCCGAGGAAGAGCGCGACGAGATCGTCCGCCAGCACAACCGCGAACATGCCCGCGAGAAAGAGGCTCAGCAGCGCGAACAAGCGGCGGAGCCGCGTCTCCCCCTCCCGCGGCATGAACTCCGCCGCGTAGAGCACGACGAGCACCCCCACCACGCCCACCGTCCCCGACGCGACGGCCGAGAGCGCGTCGAAGCGCAGCGCCAGCATCGCCTCGAGCCCGCCGGTCACGACGAAGGGCGCGACCTCGACCCGGATCGCCTCGCTTCCCGTCGCGAAAAGCCAGGCCGCGAGGCCGAGCGCCAGCGCCGCCGAGCCCCCCGCCGCGGCCGCGCCGAGCCGTCCCTCCATCCGCGCCGAGAGCGGCGCCGGCCAGCCGAGCAGCAGCGCGAAGCCGATCAGCGCCGGCGCGGGGATCAGGGCGAGCAGCGCCTCGGCCATCGGCTCAGCCCCGCAACCGGTCGAAGGCGTCGGAGTCGGCGCTGTCCGCCAGCGCCCGCAGCCGCACGAACAGCACCAGCGCGACCGCCGCCTCCGCGGCCGCCACCGTCAGGACCAGCACGAACATCCCCTGCCCCTCGGCGCCGCCGTGCCGGGCGCCGGCCACGACGAAGGCGAAGCCCCCTGCCGCGAGCATCAGCTCGAGCGACACCAGCTGCAGGATCACCGTGCGGCGCAGCAGCAGGCCGAAGAGCCCGATCGCGAACAGGCCCGAAGAGGCCGCGATCAGCGTCACGAACGCCGCGCCGCTCATCGCCGCGCCTCCCCGCGCCGGCCGAGATGGCGCGCCGCGATCAACGCCGCCAGAAGCAGGAGCGACGCGAGCTCCACCGCCAGCATCCACGGCCCGAACAGCAGCCGTCCCACCGCGGCCGGTCCGATCGGCCCGACGTCGCCGCCCGCGCCGCCGTCGAGCGAGACCGCGGCGACCGTCAGCGGCGCCAGCACCGCGAGCGCCGCGACGCCCGCCGGCGCCGCCTCGCGCCAGCCGATCCGCGCCCGCTCCCGCGCCACGGCCTCGGCCGAGAGGTCCAGCACCGTCACCGCGAAGGCGAACAGCACCACGATCGCCCCCGCCTGCACCAGGATCTGCAGCCCCCCGGCGAACGGCGCGCCGAGCGCGAGGAACGCCCCCGCCAGCGCCAGCAGCGCCGCGAGCATCCAGAGCACCGCGTGCACCGCGTTCGCCCGCGTCACCGCGAGCGCGGCCGCCGCCAGCGCCGCGCCGGCGAAGGGAAGCGCCGCCCAGCCGGTCACGGCCGCAGCCCCTTCGGATCGGTCGGCGGGGCGTCCTGCCGGCCCGTGCCCGCCGGGCGGTCGGCATCGGCCAGCCCGGCCTCGGCGCGGAAGTCGTAGTCGGGGTGCTTGCCGCCCCCGGCGATGGTCAGATCCTCCTTCTCGTAGACCAGCGCGGCGCGGTCGTGCTCGCTCATCTCGAAGTCGGGGATCAGCTGGATCGCCAGCGTCGGACAGGCCTCCTCGCAGAGGCCGCAGAAGATGCAGCGGGAGAAGTTGATGCGGAACGTTTCCGGAACCCAGCGGCCCGCGTCGTCCACGGTCTGCTCGACGTCGATGCAGTCCACCGGGCACGCCACGGCGCAGAGGTTGCAGGCCACGCAGCGCTCGACGCCGGAGGGGTCGCGCGTCAGCACGATCCGCCCGCGAAAGCGCGGCGCCAGCCGCGGCCCCGTCTCCGGCCAGCCCTCCACAGCCGACCGGCCGACGAGGCGGCGCGCCACCCGCGCCATGGTCTCGAGGAGCGAGATCATGCGCCCCCCCCCGCCAGCACCACGACGGCGCCGGTCGCCAGCACGTTGAGCAGCGCCAGCGGCAGGCAGACCGTCCAGGCGAAGCGCATCAGCTGGTCGTAGGTCGGCCGCGGCAGCGCGGCGCGCAGCAGCACGAAGAGGAGCGCCACGGCGCCGGCCTTCAGCCCGAACCAGACCGCGCCGGGCAGCCACGGCCCGAGCCAGCCGCCGAGGAAGAGCGTCGCGAACAGCGCCGAGACCAGCAGGATCAGCAGGTATTCGCCGACGAAGAACAGCCCGAACTTCATGCCGGAGTATTCGCTGTGATAGCCTGCGGTCAGGTCGTTCTCCGCCTCCGGCAGGTCGAACGGCAGCCGGTGCGCCGCCGCCACCCCGCCGATCAGGAACAGCGCCGCGCCGAGCGCCTGCGGCCCGAGGAACCATCCCTCCCGCTGCGCCGTCACGATCCCGCCGGGATCGAGCGTGCCCGCCTGGATCACGGCGCCGAGCGCCGCGAGCCCCAGAAACACCTCGTAGGACAGCATCTGCGCCGCCGCGCGCATGCCGCCCAGCAGGCTGTATTTCGAATTCGACGCCCAGCCGCCCAGGATCACCGCATAGGCCGTCAGCCCGGTCATCCCGAACACCAGCAGCAGCCCGCCCGGCAGCGGCGCCAGCGCCCCGGCCTCGGAGATCGGCGCCAGCGCGAAGCCCGCGAGGACCGGCGCCGTCGCCGCGGCCGGGGCCAGCACGAAGACGGCTCGGTCGGCGTGCGGCGGCGTCCAGTCCTCCTTGGTCAGGATCTTGCCGATGTCGGCCACCCATTGCAGCGAGCCGCCCGGCCCGGCGCGGTTGGGGCCGAGACGCTCCTGAAAGAGGCCCAGCAGCCGCCGCTCCACCCATGTGAAGACGGCCGCGACCAGCAGCAGGCCGGCCAGCAGCGCGGCCGAGCCGAGGACGGCGAGCGCCAGCCCGCTCACGGCTCCGGCTCCAGTGCGATCCGCGAGGTCAGACCGCGCGGCGCCGTCGCGCCCGGCGTCAGCCCCACCGTCCCCTTCGCAGCCCGCGGATCGAGCGCCACCCGCGCCCGGCCGATCCGGACGCCTGCCGCACGCACAGCCACGCGATCGCCCTCGCCGAGGCCCCGCCCCGCGGCCTCCTCCGGGTGCAGACGGGCCTCCCGTGGCTCCGCACCGGCGCGCGTCGCCACCGGCGGGCTGAGGGCGGACAGCTCCTCGCCTGCAAAGACCGCATGAAGGAGCACGGGCACGAGCCCCTCCGCCGGCGCCGGGCGCTCCGGCGTCGCGGGCGGCGGGCGCTCCGGCGTCGCGGGCGACGGGGGCGACGGGGCGTCGAGGCCCAAGGGGTCGGCGCCGAACGCCCGCGCGCCCGGCACGCCGCCCCGGAGCGGTCCGCGCACCTCCTCCTGGAACCGATGCAGCGCGTTGATCGAGGTCCAGCCCGGCGCCCGCGGCGCATGGAACAGCGCCGGCGGCAGATCCCAGCCGCGCGAGCCCTCCATCGAGAAGGCGAAGGGCGCGTCGGGATCCGGCGGCGGGGCGGGCTCCTCCACCGCGCGATGCGCGGTCATCGCGGTGCGCGCGGAATACGGCCGAGGCGCGCGCGCCGCCCGGCCCTCGGGCCCGCGCCAGTCCGCGCCCGGCGCCGCCTCGGCGAGCGGGCCGAGCTCGGGCCGCTCGCCCGCCATCTCGCGCAGCACGTCGTCGAGCCGCCGCCATCCGGCCCCCGCCAGCGCGCCGAGGCGCCGCCAGGCCGCCGGCGCCGTCTCCGCCTCGGGCGCGACCGCGAACGACCGCTGCGCCCGGCCGGCATGGCTGACGAAGGTGCCGCCGGCTTCGGCGAGACTCGCCACCGGGAGCACCACCCCGGCCTGCGCCAATGTCGGCCCTTCGGAATGATCCAGCGCCACGACCCGCTCCGCCGCCGCATAGAGGCGCGCGACGGCCGCAGGGTCCGCGCGCCGCTCCGGCGTGTTCTCCAGGATCACGAGGGTCCGCGCCGGGCCCGCCTCCAAGGCCGCCGCCGCCGCCTCGACGCCGCCCGGCGCGCCGATCAGCGAGAGACCGACGCTGCCGGCCTCCGGCGCCGCCAGCACGATCCGCGCCCGGCGGCCGAGCGCCGCCGCGACGGCGGCCGCCGCCTCGGGCACGCCGTCGTCCTCCAGTCCGCAGCCCGAGACCACCAGCGGCCGGTCGGCAGCCGCCAGCGCAGCCGCGACCGCGCGGGCGTCCTCGGGCGCGTCATCGCCGCCGAGCGCCCGCGCCACCGCGAAGCCGAACGCGGCGATCTCCGCCGGCGCGCCGCGCATCGTCCGGGTCGCCAGCGCCTCGATCGGGCTAGAGCCGGCCAGAGCGGTCGCGAAGGGCGTGCGCCGCCCGGTCGCGGCCGTGCGCACCGCCGCGTCGTGCCAGGCGGGCACGCCCGCCTCGCGCGCCGCGGCCCGCCCGGCGGACTCCGCCGCCCGGCGCAGCGCCAGCTCCAGCCGCGGCGCCGTCGCCGCGACGTCCTCGCCCAGCACCAGCACCGCGTCGGCGTCCTCGATCTCCGGCAGCGACGCCACGCCCGCCGGCCCCGCCTTCAGCAGCTCGACCGCCCGGTCCACCCGCGCCCGCTCGGCG
>DATFKM010000329.1:0-12470 GCA_035268645.1 Paracoccaceae bacterium
CCTCCCGGAGCTTCCGCCCGCAGGACGCCCGACGCCGCCCACGCCACGCCCCTGCAGGAGCGCCATGCCCTTCTGGCTCCTCGCCGCCGCCGCCGCGCTGCTCGCCGCGCTCTGGCTCGTCCGTCCGCTGATCTCCGCCCGCGCCCCGGCGCCGCCCCGGGCGGAGCACGATCTCCAGGTGTTCCGCGACCAGCTCCGCAGCCTCGACCGCGACGTCGAGCGCGGCGTGCTGACCGAGGGCGAGGCCGCCGGCGCCCGGGCCGAGATCTCGCGCCGCCTGCTCGCCGCGGACGCCGAGGCGCGGGCGGCGGCCTCCGCCGCGCCCGCGCCGCGCGGCCACTCGCGCGCGCTCGCCCTCGGCCTCGTCCTGCTTTCGCTCGGCGGCGGCGCCGGGCTCTACGCGGTGATCGGCGAGCCGGGCCGCCCCGACCTGCCCCTCGCGCAACGCGCCGAGGAACGCCGCCTCGTCGAGACGCCGCGCCCCAGCCAGGAGGAGGCCGAGCGCTTCGCCGCCGCCCGCGACCAGGCCGAGGCGGACGGCGCCCTTCCCGCGCCCGAACCGACGGCCGAGACGGCGGAACTTCGCGACCTCGTCGCGCGCCTGCGCCGGATCGTGGCCGAGCGCCCCGAGGACGTGCGGGGGCGCCGTCTCCTCGCCGGCTCGCTGTTGCGTCTCGGGGAGGCGAGGGAGGCCCGGCAGGTGCAGGAGGAGGTGATCGCCATCCTCGGCGAGGCCGCCACCGCCGAGGACCTCTCCCAGCTCGGCGAGGCGATGATCCTCGCCGCCGGCGGCTACGTCTCGCCGGAGGCCGAGAGCCGCCTCGCCCGCGCCCTGCAGCTGGACCCCTCCGAGCCCGTGGCCCGCTACTACGCCGGCCTCGCTCTCGCGCAGAACGGCCAGCCCGGCATGGCGCTCAACCTCTGGCGCGCCCTTCTGGCCGAAAGCCCGGAGGACGCGCCCTGGGTCCCCGCGCTTCGCGCGCAGATCCCCGAGCTCGAGCGCGCGGCCGGCGCCCCCCGCCCCCTCCCCGGCCCCGGCCGCGACGACATCGCCGCCGCCGAGGAGATGGACGCCGCCTCCCGCGCCGAGATGATCGAGGGCATGGTCGCCCGCCTCGAAGGGCGCCTCGCGGAGGAGGGCGGCGGCCCCGACGAATGGGCCCGCCTGATCCGCGCCTACGGCGTGCTCGGCCGGCCCGAGGACGCGACGCGCATCTGGGCCGACGCCCGCCGCGCCTTCGCGGACGCGCCCGACGCCCTCGCCTTCCTGCGCGGGGCGGCGGAGGAGGCCGGCGCCGACCTCTCCGCCCATCCCAACGCCGCGGCCCCGCCCGCCCTCGGCCCGGTCAGGCGGGAGGACGCGGAGTGACGGCGGAGATCCTGCCGCTCGAGACGCTCGCCACCCGCCTCGGCCCGCGCGCGCAGCTCGTCGGGCTCGACCTCGGGACCAAGACCATCGGCGTCGCGGTCTCGGACGCCGGGCGCGGCATCGCCTCGCCGCTGACGACGCTCCGCCGCGGCCGCAAGTTCACCCCCGACGCGATGGCGCTGCTGGAGCTGATGAAGGGCCGCGAGATCGGCGGCTGGATCGTCGGCCTGCCGGTCGAGATGTCCGGCCGCGAGGGGCCCGGCGCCGACAGCGCCCGCGCCTTCGCCCGCAACTTCGCGCGCCTGACCGAGGCGCCCATCGCCCTGCAGGACGAGCGCCTCACCACCGTCGCCGCCGAGCGCGCGCTGCTCGAGGCCGACACCTCGCGCCGCCGCCGCGCCGAGGTCATCGACCACGTCGCCGCCGCCCTGATCCTTCAGGCCGCGCTCGACCGCCTCGCCGTCCTCGCGCGCGAGGCGGACGCATGAGCGACGAGGTGTGGCGGCGCGAGGCGATCGAGAGCCCGTGCGTCAAGCTCTGCGTGCTGCACCCGACGGCGAAGCTCTGCCTCGGCTGTCTGCGCACCGGCGACGAGATCGCCGCCTGGGGGCGCCTGACGCCGGAGCGTCGCCGCGAGATCATGGCCGACCTGCCGTCCCGCGCCTCGACGCTCCGCAAGGCCGTCGAGGCCGACCGCCCGAGCCGGCGCCGCCCGCGCGACTGACCCCGTCGCCGGAGCTCCCGCGCCGCCGGCGTCTCCCTTGCGGGAGACGCCGCGCGCTTGGGCCGGGCGGCGCCGTGGGGGTCCTTCGGACCCGTCACGGCGCCGCGGGCGCTCCGCCGCCGACCGAGCGACGTGGGGCGGACCTGGGACGCACGCCGTGACCGCCGGACGCCGCGGCGGAGACGCGGGACCCGGAGACGGACGCCGTCGGGCGCTCCGCGACAGCCGCCGAGCGCCCCACCCGCCAGGACGCAAGGGGGGAACCGGGCGCAGGCTGGCGGGCGGGCCGGCGCCGCCGAAGGCGGCGCTCGGGGCGTCCGACGGCCCGCCCGGCGCGATCAGGCCGCGACCGGCTCCAGCGCGGCCAGCGCCCGCTCGACCACTTCGGGCCCCGCCCCCGGCGCCCTCGCCTCCTCGGACAGCACCCGCCGGAAGGCCCGCGCCCCCCGGCGCCCCGCGAAGAGGCCGAGCCAGGGCTTCACGATCCGATGCAGCCGCTCGCCCGCGGCGAGCTCCTCCTCGACATACCCGAGCAGATCCCGCGCCGCCGCCTCGGGATCGGCGTCCGATCCCGCCGCGCCGAAGATCCGCCGGTCGGCCGCCGCCAGCACCCCGCCGGGATCGTTCCACGCCGCGCGGCCGATCATCACGCCGTCGACCCCGCGCGCCAGCGCCGCTTCGGCGGCGTCGAGCGAGCCGATCCCGCCGTTCAGCACGATCTCCATGCCCGGCCGCGCCGCCTTCGCCGCCTCGACAAGCGCATAGTCGAGCGGCGGCCTCTCGCGGTTCTCCTTCGGCGAAAGACCCTGCAGCCAGGCCTTGCGCGCATGCACCGCCACGCTGCGCACGCCCGCGCCCTGCAGACGGTCCAGGAACGCCGGCAGCACCACGGCCGGATCCTGCTCGTCGACCCCGATCCGGCACTTCACCGTGATCTCCGGGCCGCCCTCGGCCGCGCTCGCGCCGATCATCGCCGCGACGCAGGCCGCCACCCGCTCCGGCTCGCGCATCAGGCAGGCGCCGAAACGCCCCCCCTGCACCCGGTCCGAGGGGCAGCCGACGTTGAGGTTCACCTCGGCGTAGCCGAAGCCGGCGGCGATCCGCACGGCCTCCGCCAGAACCCCCGGATCGGAGCCGCCGAGCTGCAGCGCCACGGCGCCCTCCCGCTCCGGGCGCCAGCGCAGCAGCCGCGCCGCGTCGCCGCGAACCACGGCCGAGGCGACGACCATCTCCGTGTAGAGCAGCGCCCGGCGGCTCAGCCGCCGGTGCAGGACGCGGCAATGCCGGTCCGTCCAATCCATCATCGGCGCGACGGAAAGCCGTCGCTCGGGTCGGTCCGCGATCATGCGGCGGCAGGTGCCCCCTCCGCCCCTCGGGGTCAAGGCCGCGCCCCTTGGAACGCCCGGGCCTCCCGCCGCGTTGCTGCCCCGTCGGCGGACGCCCCCCCGCGACGAAGCCCGCCGCAGATGAAAGGAACTGCCATGACCCCCCGCCACGCCCCCCTCGTCCTCGCCTCCGCGCTCCTCGCCGCGCCCGCCGCGATGGCGCAGGACGCGCCGACGGCCCGCGCCACGCTCGAGAACGCCGACGGCATGACGGTCGGCCAGGCGACGCTGCGCGAACTGCCCGCCGGCCTTCTCGTCATGATCGACGTCCAGGACCTCCCCCCCGGCGCGCACGGCTTCCACATCCACGAGACGGGCGCCTGCTCGCCCGACTTCCAGGCCGCCGGCGGCCACTTCGCGCCGCAGAACCGGCCCCACGGCTTCGCCGCGTCGCGCCTGCCGCATCCGGGCGACATGCCGAACCTGCACGTGACCGAGGACGGCCGCGCCCGGGCCGAGATCCTCAACGCCCGCGCCACGCTGCACGAAGGCCCCACCGCGATCCTCGACGACGACGGCGCCGCGCTCATGGTGCACGCCGCGCCGGACGACCACCGCGACGTCGACAGCGCCGGCGGCCGCATCGCCTGCGGCGTGATCGAGAGCGACGGCTGAGCGAGATCCGTCCCTCGCCGCACGAGGCCGGACGCTCTCGGGCCTGACGCCCCTCCGCCTCGCGGCCGCCCGCCGGGGCCGCGAGGCGGCCCGCGTGAACCCACGCCCGCCCGCGCCGCGACACCCCCTCCCCTCGGCGCCGCGCCCCGGCTATGACCGGCGCCATGGCCCTCGCCGACGAACCCCTTCGGGCGCTGCACGCCCTCGGCTTCCTGACCCGCCTGCCGGTCCCCGCCGCCGCCTTCGCCGCGCCGGGCGGCCTCGCCGCCGCGGCGCGCTGGTTCCCCCTCGCCGGCGCCGCGGTCGGTCTCGCCGCCGCGCTCGTCTACGCCGCCGCCGCCGCGGCGCTGCCGCCGGCCGCGGCCGCCCTGCTCGCGCTCGCGGCAGGGCTCGCCCTCACCGGCGCCCTGCACGAGGACGGTCTGGCCGACACGCTCGACGCCCTCGGCGGCCACGCCACCCGCGAGCGGGCGCTGGAGATCCTCCGCGACAGCCGCATCGGAACCTACGGCGCCCTCGGCCTCGTCCTCTCCGTGGCGCTCCGCGCCGCGGGCCTCGCCGCCCTGTCGCCGGCCGAGGCGCTCGCCGCGCTCCCCGCCGCCCATGCCGCCGGCCGCGCCGCCATGCTGCTCGCCCCGGCGACGACCCCCTACGCCCGGCCCGCCGGCCTCGGCGCCCCGCTGCAGCCCCTGCCGAGGGTCACCCTGCCGGCCGCGCTCGCCCTCGCCGCCCTCCTCGCGCTGCCCGCCGGCCTCCCCGGCCTGATCGCCCTCGCCGCCGCGCTCGCCGCCGCCACCCTCGTCCTCGCCCGCGTCCGCGCCCGCCTCGGCGGCTGGACCGGCGACGGCCTCGGCGCCATGCAGCAGGCCGGCGAGATCGCCGCGCTCCTGACCCTCGCCGCGCTCCTCGCATGATCCTGATGCGCCATCCCCCCGTCGCCGCGAAGGGCCTCTGCTACGGCCGGCTCGACCCGGGCCTCGCACCGGGATGGGAGCCGCCGCTGGACGGACATCTTCCCGCGCTGGCGCAGATCCCGGCGATCCACGCCAGCCCCTCGCCGCGTGCGCGCACTCCGGCCCGCCGCCTCGCCGCGGCGCTCGGCGCGCCGCTGATCCTCGACGCCCGCCTGCAGGAGCTCGACTTCGGCCGCTGGGAGGGACGGGCCTGGAACGCCCTTCCCCGCCCCGAACTCGACCTCTGGGCCGAGGACCCCGAACGCCGCGCCCCGCCCGGGGGCGAGACCTTCGCCGCCCTCGCGGCCCGGGTGGCGGCGGCGCTGGCGGACGCCCCGGACGGCGCCCTGATCCTCGCCCATGCCGGCCCGATCCGCGCGCTCCTGATGCGGGCGCGGGGGCTCGACTTCCGCGCCGCCTTCGCCGATCCCGTCCCCTACGCCGATCCCTTCCCGCTCGGAGGTCCGAGATGAGCATCCCCGACGAAGCCGTCATCCGCGCCGAGATGGTGCACGAGAGCCGCCGCCTCGCCGATCTCGGGCTGAACCCCGGCACCTCCGGCAACATCTCGCAACGCCTCGGGGCGAAGATGCTGATCACCCCCTCGGCCGTTCCACCCCAGACGATGACGCCGGAGATGATCTGCGCCATGCCGCTGGAGGGGGATCCGGCGAACTGGGAGGGGCCGAGAAAGCCCTCCTCCGAATGGCGCTTCCACCGCGACATCCTCGCCGCCCGCCCGGACGTCGAGGCGATCGTGCACACCCACGCCACGCACTGCACCGCGCTCGCCATGACCCGGCGCGACATCCCGGCGGCGCATTACATGATCGCCCTCTTCGGCGGCCCCTCGATCCGCTGCGCCCCCTACGCGCGCTTCGGCAGCCAGGCGCTTTCCGACGTCGCCGTGGAGGCGCTGAAGGACCGCCTCGCCTGCCTGCTCTCGAATCACGGCATGATCGTCGTCGGGCCGAGCCTCCAGCGCGCCATGTTCCTGGCCGTGGAGCTCGAGACGCTGGCCCGGCAGTACCTGCTGACGCTGCAGATCGGGGGCGGGCATGTCCTGACGGACGCGCAGATCGCGGAGACGGCCGAGGCGATGGCGGATCGCGGCTACGGGCAGGCCTCGTGATCCCGGCGCCCGATCCCGCCTTCGCCGCGGAGGTCCGTGCCGCCGTCGACGGCAAGACCAAGCCGCCGGGCTCGCTCGGGCGGATCGAGACGCTGGCCGAACGCCTCGCCCTCCTGCTCGGGACCGTCGAACCCCGGCTCGGGACCTGCTCGCTGACGATCTTCGCCGCCGATCACGGGATCGTCGCGCGCGGCGTCTCGAAATGGCCGCAGGCGATCACGGCGCAGATGGCGCTGAACTTCCTCGCCGGCGGGGCCGCCGCCAACGCCTTCGCCGGCGCGCTCGGCGTCTCGCTTCGCGTGGTCGACGCCGGCATCGCCGCGCCGCCCGATCATCCGGGCCTGATCGACCGGCGCATGGGCGCCGGCACGGCCGACAGCGCGAGCGGGCCGGCGATGAGCGCCGAGACCCGCGACGCCGCGCTCGCCGCCGGCCGCGCGCTGGCGCTGGAGGATCCGGCGGATGCGCTCGCCTTCGGCGAGATGGGCATCGGCAACACCGCCGCGGCCGCGCTGCTCGCCGCCAAGCTGCTGGATCTGCCGGTGGAGGAGCTCGCCGGCCCCGGCGCCGGCCTCGACGCCGAGGGCCTCGCGCGCAAGCGCGCGATCCTCGCGGAGGCCGCCGCGCGCACCGGCCCGCTCACGGCCTCCGAGGCGCTCGCCGAATACGGCGGCTTCGAGATCGCGATGATGACCGGCGCCCTGCTCGGCGCCGCGGAAGCGCGCAAGCCCGCGCTGGTGGACGGCTTCATCGCCGGCGCCGCGGCCTTGGCGGCCGAACGCGTCGCGCCCGGCGCCGCCCGCGCCTTCGTCCACGCCCACCGCTCGGCGGAACCGGGACACGCGGCGATTCTCGCGGCGCTCGACGCCGATCCGCTGCTCGATCTGGGCATGCGGCTCGGCGAGGGCACCGGCGCGCTTCTGGCCTGGCCCTTGGTGAAGTCGGCCGCCGCGATGCTGCGCGAGATGGCGAGCTTCGAGGCGGCCGGCGTCTCGGGCCCCTCCTGAGGGGGGCGCGCGCCTCGGGGGCATCGAGCCCCCTCGGCCCGCCCGATCGGCCCCGCGGGGCCGATCGGCGCGTGTGGCGGACGCCGCGCGTTCAGGCCGTGCGGGTCGGCCGCGTGGCGGGCGCCGCCGGGCCTGTCGACGTCAGCGCCGCGATCCGGCGGGCCAGCGCCGCGAAGGCCGCCCGCACCGCGCGCGACCGCTCCAGCTTCCCGCGCGTGAGATAGCCGCGGTACGGATCGTGCGCCGGACCGGCGGGCGCGATGCGGGTCGGGAGATGACGAATGCCGCTCATGGCTTCAGCCTCCTTTGTGCGAACGGGCCGCCTCGGCCCGCTTGCGACCCTGTATGCGCCACGGTAGCCTGCCCCACAAACGAGTCTTCCTGCCGGTTCAGTCAAACTCACCTTGTCCGAAAACGACCGCCTCCCGCCGCTGACGGCGCTCCGCGCCTTCGACGCCGCCGCGCGCCACATGAGCTTCGCCAAGGCGGCCGACGAGCTCTTCGTCACGCCCGCCGCCCTCAGCTACCAGATCAAGCAGCTCGAGACGCATCTCGGCCTGCCGCTCTTCCGCCGTCTCAACCGCGCGGTCGAGCTGACCGCGGCCGGCCGCGCCCTCGCCCCCGGCGTCGCCGAGGGCTTCGCCAGCTTCCGCGCCGCCCGCCGCGCCGTCGCCCGCCTCGCCGACGACCGCGCGCTCACCGTCACCGCCGGCCCCGCCTACACCGCGAAATGGCTCGCGCCGCGCCTCTTCCGCTTCGCCGAGGCGCATCCGGAGATCGAGCTGCGCTTCGTCGCCTCGCTCCGCCTCATGGACTTCGAGCGCGACGGGGTCGACGCCGCCATCCGCTTCGGCCCATACCGCGAGGGCGACGGCCCGGGCCTGTTCTCGCGCCCGCTCTGGACCGACTGGATGATCCCGCTCTGCACGCCCGAACTCGCCGCCGCGCTGACCCGGCCGGCCGACCTCGCCGGGCGCACGCTCCTGCACGACGACAGCCTCGCCTCCGCCGGCTGGCGCCGTCCGGCGCCCGACTGGCCCGCCTGGCTGAGAGCCGCCGGCCTCGCGCCCGAGGCGGTGGAGACCCGCCGCGGCCCCCGCTTCTCGCACGCCGATCACGCGCTCGACGCGGCGGCGGACGGCGCCGGCCTCGCCCTCGGCCGGCTCCTGCTGGCCGAGCGGGAGCTGGTCGCCGGGCGCCTCGTCGCGCCCTTCCCGCTCGCCCTTCCCCTCGAGGCGACCTACCGCTTCGTCTGCCCCGCGGGCCTCGAATCGACCCCACGCGCAGCCGCCTTCCTCGCCTGGCTCGAGGCCGAGATGGCCGCCAGCCGCGCCGCCCTCGCCCCCTACGTTCCCGCGAAGGCGGAGTGAGCGCGCTGCGGAATCCGCTCCGGGCCGCCGTCACGTTCATCGGGCGCCGATGAAAAGGGCGCCGCCGCCCGATTTCGGTTGCGTTGACGGCGCCGTTGCATGGAACCTTGACCGCAGGTCGAGGGGCGTCGACGCGTCCCGAGCGACCCGTCCCCGGTGCGGCGCCATCAAAGCCCCCCTCTGACAGGCGCCGCGCCGGGGCGCAGCTCCCCTGAACGGACGCCCTCCGAATTCCCGCGCGCCCGGAGCGCAGGCCCCGCCACCGCGCCGCCCCTCGGCGCGCCTGACCGTCCGCGCCGGCCGCCGCGCTCCGGGTGACGGAACCGAAAACGGGGGGCACGAGCCCCCCGCGCAGGATCGCCATGGCCTCCGCCGTCAGGCGGCGCCGGACAGCCGCGACATCTCTTCCTTCAGCCGCAGCTTCTCGCGCTTGAGCCGCGCGAGCTCGAGATCGTCGCCACCGGGTCTCCGCTGCTCGGTCCGGACCCGGTCCTCGAGATCGGCGTGCCGCCGCTTCAGTGCCTCGATGTGCGCCTCGACGGTCATGGGCAGTCTCCCTGGTTGCGTGCGTCGTCTTCGACGCCCGCTCAGCGTAAGCCCGCCCGCCCCGCGCCGTCCACGCGGAAACGCCGACGAATCGTCGCAATTCCGTCGCGCAGCGGAACCGCTTTCCACATGAAACGGTCAGCCGCGCGGCAGCGCCCGCTCCGCCAACAGACACCAAAAGGCGACGCCGTAGGGCGCGGCCGCGTCCTCGAAGTCGTATTCCGGGTGGTGCAGCGGCGCCGAATCGCCGTTGCCGACGAAGCAGAAGCAGGCCGGAACATGCTGGCCGAAGAAGGCGAAATCCTCGCCCCCGAGCACGGGCCTCGCGTTCGCCTCCACGTTCTCGGGCCCCACCAGCTCCGTCATCACCTCCGTCGCGAAGGCCGTGGCGCCCGCCTCGTTGAAGCACACCGGATAGGGGTCGAGCCCGATCCCCGCGTCGTCGATCTCGACCCCCATCGCCTCGCCCACCGCCCGGCACTGCCGACGCATCTCCTCGCAGAGGAACGCCGCCAGCGCGTCGTCGAGCGTGCGCACCGTGCCCCAGAGCTCCACCTCCTCCGGGATCACGTTGTAGGCCGAGCCGCCCTGGATCTTGGTGACGGAGATCACCGCCGGGTTCATCGGATCGCGCCGGCGCGAGACGATCGACTGGAACGCCGTCACCAGCTGCGCCGCCGCCACGATCGGGTCCGCCGCGTGATGCGGGAAGGCGGCGTGCCCGCCCCGGCCCCTCACCTTGATCACGAAGCGGTCGGCATAGGCCATCGCCGCCCCGGCCCCGGTCCCGAACCGCCCCACCGGCTGCGCGGGGAAGTTGTGCATGCCGAACGCGGCCCGCACCGGCCAGCGCTCCAGCAGCCCGTCCTCGATCATCGCCTTGGCGCCGCCGCCGCCCTCCTCGGCCGGCTGGAACACGAAGACCAGCGTGCCCTCGAAGGTCCGCGTCTCGGCCAGCCGCTTCGCGGCGCCGAGCAGCATGGCGGTGTGCCCGTCATGCCCGCAGGCGTGCATCCGGCCGGGATTGGTCGAGGCCCACGGCAAGCCCGTGCGCTCGTCCATCGGCAGCGCGTCCATGTCGGCGCGCAGCAGCACCCGCCGCTCGGCGCTCCCGGCAGGGCCGGAGGCGCCGTGCAGGATCCCGACCACGCCGGTCCCGCCGATCCCGGTCTCCACCGCGTCGAAGCCGAAGCCGCGCAGCTTCTCGGCGACGATCCCGGCCGTGCGCTCCTCCTCGTAGCCGAGTTCCGGATGCGCATGCAGGTCCCGCCGCCACGCGGTCAGCTCCTCCGCCATGGCGGCGATGGCGTTCGGCAGCGGCTTGTTCATGGCGTCTCTCCCGTCAGGCGCGGGCGTCGAGGTCCAGCGCCGCGCCGTCGCGCAGCACCGCCGCCGCCGCCTCGGTGAAGTCGTCGCGGTCGGCAACATGCCTGTCGCCCGCATGCATGACCAGCGGCGAGAGCAGCGCCGCCGGACCCCGCGCGCCCTTCCGCGCCTGCACGATCACCCGCTTCGCCGCCCGCCCCTCGCGCGCCGCCAGCGGCAGGACCCGCAGCGCCCCCGCCGGCCCCTCCAGCGCGCCGAGAATCGCGCCGAGCCGTTCGGTCCGGTGAATCACCGTCAGCCGGCCGCCGGGCTTCAGCCGCCTGAGCCCCGCCGCGATCCAGACCGCGACGTCCAGCGTCTCGCGGTGCGCCCGGTCCCGTCCCGCGTCGGGCGAGGCGGTGGCGTCGCCGGGATGAAACGGAGGATTCATCAGGACGTGGTCGAATGCGTGCGCCTTCACCTCGGGCGGCGGCGACGCGAGATCCCCTTCCATCACCTCGAAGCCGCCCCCCGTCGCCGCCCCGTTCGTCCGCGCCAGGTCGGCATAGGCGGGCTGCACCTCGAGCCCGACGACGGAGACGCCCGGAACCCGCGCGATCAGGCAGAGCCCCGCGGCCCCGACCCCGCAGCCGAGATCGAGCGCGCGCTCGCCCGCCCGCGCCGGCACGGCCGCCGCCAGCAGCACCGGGTCCGTCGCCGCACGATAGCCGACCCTCGGCTGGCGCAGGATCACCCGCCCGCCGAGCAGCGCGTCCTCGGTCGTCTCCACCGCCTCAGGCCGCCCGCGTCCGTCGGCGCCATGTCGGCGCCACATGCGCACCGCGTCGGCACGCGAGGCGCCCCGAAGGCCGACGCGAGGCGCACGGAGGGCGCACGAAAGGCATACCGGAGTCCGACGTTGGCTGCACGAATGTCCGACACCTGCGGCACGCCGCCGGCACGAAGGCCGCACGAATGCGGGACCGGATCACGGCCGCTCCGGGCTCAGCTCGTGCGCCAGCCCGTTGTCCCTGAGGACGGCGCGCGCGCGGAACGCCGCCTCCCGCGCCACCATCACCCGGCGCGGCAGCACGCCGATCGAACCCTCGAGCACGCTCGTATGGACGTCGAATACGATGCAGTCTATATCCTCGCCGCGCAGCAGGGCCATGGCGAAGGCGATCGTCGTCGGGTCGTTGGTCCGGAAAAGTTCCACCATCCCCCGGTGCTTATCGCCAGCCGGGCCTCCCGTCGAGACGGAGCGAGTCCCCGTGACAGCCGCCGAAGCCGCCCGCGCGCCCCGCCCCGCCTCCGAGGACGCCTTCCAGCGCCTGATGGCGCTTTGCGCCGACGACCTCGAGCGGGTCAACGCGCTGATCGCGGACCGCATGGCCTCCGAGCATGCGCCCCGCATCCCCGAGGTCACGCGCCACCTCGTCGAGGCCGGCGGCAAGCGCCTCCGCCCGCTCCTCACCCTCGCCGCCGCCCGCCTCTGCGGCTGCAAGGGCGACGCCCACGTCAAGCTCGCCGCGACGGTCGAGTTCATCCACACCGCCACCCTCCTGCACGACGACGTGGTGGACGAGAGCGCCCAGCGCCGCGGCCGCCCGACCGCCAACCTCCTCTGGGACAACAAGTCCTCGGTCCTCACCGGAGACTACCTCTTCGCCCGCGCCTTCCAGCTGATGGTCGAGACCGACAACCTCCGCGTCCTCGGCATCCTCTCCGACGCCGCCGCCACCATCGCCGAGGGCGAGGTCATGCAGCTCGCGACGGCAGGGAACCTCGCGACGGGCGAGGCCGCCTATCTCCGCATGATCCACGGCAAGACCGCCGCCCTCTTCGCCGCCGCGACCGAGGTCGGCGCCGTGATCGCCGGCGAGCCCGAGCCCCGCATCGACGCCCTCCGCGACTACGGCCGGACCCTCGGCATGGCCTTCCAGATCGTCGACGACCTGCTCGACTACGGCGGCGCCGCCGCGAGCATGGGCAAGGACGTCGGCGACGACTTCCGAGAGGGCAAGGTCACCCTCCCCGTCCTCCTCGCCTGGGAGGCGGGCGACG
>DATFKM010000330.1:0-2954 GCA_035268645.1 Paracoccaceae bacterium
GCCCGAGGGGATGCGGGCGAAGGTGCGCGACCGGGCGGTGGCGCTGGCGTCTCCGGCGCTGGTGGACGGGCGCGGCCGTGCCACGGCGGATTACGTGCGCCTGCGCTTCCGGGCACGGCTGGCGGGCTGATGCTGCGCGCCCTGCTGCTCGCCGTCCTCGGCGCCGCGCCGGCGCTGGCCTTCGCGCAGGCGGAGGGCGCGACGGGCGATCCCACGGTCGAGCGGTTGGAGCGTCCGGGCCTGTTCCGGTCGGTGCCGAAGGGTCCGGACGGAAAGCCGCGCGAATACGTCCCCCCGCGCCCGCCGACCCCGCCGCCGCCCGATCTGGCGCCGGCGGAGCGGGCCACGCTGCGCCTTCTCGACAAGATGACGGGGCAGGTCGACACCTTCGAGATGCGCCCGGGCGAGACGCGGCGCCATGCGCGGCTCACGATCGCGCTCGGCCGTTGCATGACCCCGGCGCAGGACGCGCGCGAGGATGCGGTCGCCTGGCTGGAGATCCGCGACGTGCGCGAGGATGCGCCCAGCTTCCGGGGCTGGATGTTCGCCTCCTCGCCCGCGCTCTCGGCGCTGGATCACGCGCGCTACGACCTCTGGGTGCTGAGCTGCAGCACGGTCTCCGGCGAGGCGTCGTCCGCCAACGAATAGAAGTCCGCCGGCTGCGCCAGAGAGCGTTCGAGCAACTGGTGGTAGCGCGCACGGCTGACCTCGGTCGCGCCGAGGCGGCGCAGGTGTCCGGTCACGAACTGGGTGTCGAGCAGGGTGAAGCCGCCGGCGTTGAGCCGCGCCACGAGCCAGACCAGCGCGATCTTCGAGGCGTCCGCCTCGCGGCTGAACATGCTCTCCCCGAAGAACGCCGAGCCGAGGCGCACGCCGTAGAGCCCGCCGGCGAGGGCGCCGTCCATCCAGACCTCGACCGAGCTCGCGTAGCCGAGGCGGTGCAGCGTGCCGTAGAGGTCGCGGATCTCGGGATTGATCCAGGTCTCGTCGCGCCCGGCGCAGCCGTCCAGCACGTCCTCGAAGGCGAGATCGACGCTGACGCGGTAATCCTCGCGCCGGATCCGCTTTCTGAGACTGCGCGGCACGTGAAGTCCGTCGAGCGGCAGGATCCCGCGACGCTTCGGATCGACCCAGAAGATCTCCTCCGAGTCGGCGCTCTGAGCCATGGGAAAGACGCCGGCGGCATAGGCCCGCAGGAGAAGCGTCGGCGTGATGTCGAGCGGTTTGAGGGGTTCGCTCATGGCCCTTCGTTCCTGTCCGAGCCCATATGTCTAGCAGCACCGGGCCTTCCGACCCAACCCGTCCCTTCGCCCGAGGCGGCGGCCGGCCGGTACCCCTCGGTTCAGACCTCGAGCCCCTGCGCGCGCGGCACGTAGCCTTGCACGGACTGCATCCGCGCGGCGACGGCTGGGTGCAGATCCTCGCCGTCGGAGGCGCCGACGCGACGCGGACGGCGGAACAGGAAGCCGCGCCCTATGCCGCGGCGCGTGCCGCACATGGGGGCGGAGGCGTCGACTGGAAAGCGGTCGCGCCAATCGACCGGCAGGGGCAGGCCGTGATGCGCCGCCCGCTCGAGCATCCAGACCAGAGCGACGTTGGCGAGGGGGCGGGCCGGCGCGAAGTCGCCGACCTCCCCACCGACGTCGCCGTGGCCCCCCGGAAACCAGAGCTGTTCGAGCCGGCCGTGCCAGCCCGGCTCGCAGCGCCACATCACCGGGTTGAAGGCGGTACGGTCCTCGTCCACCGCCAAGGCGTGATAGCCGGCGCGGACCTGCGGGCCGAGTGCGTGGTCGTGGAACTCCGTCGCGGCGGGGTGCAACCGCGAGAGCAGGGGGTACGGCAGGCCGAGCGAGCGCACCGTGTCCCAGACGCCGATCATCTCGATCTCGACGTCGGTGCGGCAGTGCGCGCGGGAGAAGATGCGCCCGGCCCGGCTCGGCCAGCTTTCGTAATGGCGGAAGGCGCGGCGCACGCGCCGGTCTAGCGCCGCCTCGGGGTTCAGCAGCCCGACGCGGCCGATCATGCCGGCGAGCGAGCGCACCGCATAGGCCCCGCGGGAGTAGCCGAAGAGGAGGATGCGATCGCCCGGCCGCCATCGGCTGGAAAGGAAGCCGTAGCCGGCGCGGATGGCGTCGTTGACCCCTTCGCCGATGATCGCCCGCCACCAGCGTCCCGCTCCGGCCCCCTGCACGCCCGGGTGGTAGGCGACGAGGCGGTCCGGTCGCGGCCCCTCGCCGGCCAGCAGCTTCCAGAGGGCGCCGGCATGCGTCTCGCGCCCCGGATCGAGGCGGGAGAGCGTGCCGTCCACGATGTAGACGAGGACGCGGGCGTTGCGGAGCGGAGCGGTCATTGCACCCGAACATCGCTTGATGACGGCGACGAGTCACCGGTGAGGGAACGACGGGTCGTGAGGCGGCGTTCCCGGCGGGTGTGCACGACGCAAGGAAGCCGGTCCGGATCGGCGGCGCGACGATCATGCGGTGGGACGGGCGATGCGGCGGGGCGTCGGGGGACCGCCGTCGACGGTCGGGCGTCGACGGCGGGATGCTCGGTCAGGCCTGCGCGAGCGCCTTCCAGACCTTGGAGGGCGTGTAGGGCGGTTCGATCCCGCCGGCCCCGACCCGGTGCAGGGCGTCCTGCACCGCGAGCGCGACCGACGGGATGCCGCCGACGCAGCCCGCCTCGCCGCACCCCTTCACGCCGAGGGGATTGGTGGTCGACGGGATCTCGTTGAGCTTGAAGCCGAAGCTCGGCACGTCGTCCGCGCGCGGCAGGTGGTAGTCCATGTAGCTGCCGGTCAGCGGCTGGCCGGTCTCGGGGTCCCAGACCGCCTGCTCGCCCAGCACCTGGCCGGCGCCCTGCACCACGCCGCCATGCACCTGCCCCTCGACGAGAAGCGGGTTCACCACCACGCCGAAGTCGTCGACGATGGTGTAGTTCGTCAGGTCGACGTG
>DATFKM010000331.1:0-5736 GCA_035268645.1 Paracoccaceae bacterium
GTCCATGAGCGCCCGGATCGCGTCGCCCGTCTTCTCGCGCGCCGTCAGCTCCATCACCTGGCCGACAAGCACGAGAATGATGATCACGGCGGCGGCCTCGTAGTAGACCGGCGCGCGGCCGGCCTCGTCCAGCATCGCCCCGGGGAAGATCCCCGGCGCGACGGTCGAGACCACGCTGAACAGGAACGCCGCCCCGGTGCCGAGGGAGATCAGCGTCCACATGTTCGGGCTGCGCGCGACGACGGAGGCCCAGCCGCGCCGGAAGAAGGGCGCGCCGACCCAGAGCACCACCGGCGCGGCGACCACCGCCTGCAGCCAGACATGCAGGTCCGGGCCCAGCGCCTCGCGCACCGGCAGGCCGACATGGCGCCCCATCTCCAGCACGAAGACGATCAGCGCCAGCGGCGCGCCGACGATCAGGCGGCGGCGGAAGTCCACCAGCTCCGGATTCTCCCCCTCGTCGCGGCTGGGCGTCATCGGCTCCAGCGCCATGCCGCAGATCGGACACTCGCCCGGGGCGTCGCGCACGATCTCGGGATGCATCGGACAGGTGTATTTCGACCCCTGAGGCGCGGGCTCGGGGGAGGACTCGCCGTCCGCGTAGGCCTCCGGGTCGTCCTCGAAGCGATCGCGGCAGCGTTCGGAGCAGAAGAAGAAGGTCTCGCCGTCGTGCCGGGCGACGTGGGGGGCGGACGCGCGCTCCACGGTCATGCCGCAGACGGGATCCTCCGCCCTCAGCCAGCGTTCCGGATCCTCGGCGAAGCGGTCCCGGCAGCGTTCCGAGCAGAAGCGGTGGCGCCGGCCCTCGTGTTCGTGCGTGGCGACCTCGTCGCCCGGCTCCACGGTCATGCCGCAGACCGGATCGCGGGTCACGGTCTCGGCTTCGTCCGTCGTCATCGCGACCTCCCTTGGAAGACCCTCCATGACTTGGGGGTTCCAGCGGCTGGAAGGTCAAGCCCGTCCCGGATCGCCCCAAGGCGACGGTCAGGTCCGTGGCCTCGCCCCGTTGCGGCAGGAACGTGCCGCGGGGCGCTCCGGGGGCGCCGGACGGCCGGCGGATCACGCGGACGTGATGACGGGAGCGCAAGCGGGGCACGCCCGCAGAGGATGTCGGCGGGGCATGCGCCGCCGAGCCCTGGGATCGCCCCGGCCAGGCGCGACGCCGTCAGAGGAGCGATGGCATCCAGGTCGCGAGCCCGGGCGCCGCGCCGACGATCGTCATGCCGAGCAGGAACAGTCCGACGAACGGCCACGCGGCCTGGAAGAGGTCCTGCATCGGAACCTCGGGGGCGGCGCCCTTGAAGGCGAACATGGCGTAGCCGAAGGGCGGCGTGATGCCGCCGACGGTCACGTTCAGGAGCATCAGGAGCCAGAACCAGATCGGGTCGTAGCCGACGAGCTCCACGATCGGCAGGTAGATCGGGATCACCACCAACATGACCGCGACCTGATCGACGAACATGCAGAAGACGAAGACCAGCGCCATCATCGCCAGCAGCGTCAGCACCGGGTCCAGTCCCAGCTCGGTCACGCCGCGGGTCAGCGCGCCCGTCGCGCCGCTGATCGCGAGGAGCTGGCTGAACAGCGTGGAGGACGCCATGATCACGAGGATCATGGCCGTGATCATCGCGGCGCCGCGCAGCGCCTCCAGCAGCATCGCGATCCGGAGCCGGCCGAACGCCGCCGCCGTCGCCATGGCGCCGACCACGCCGGTCGCCGCGCTCTCGGAAGGCGTGGCGACGCCGAACAGGATCAGTCCCATCACCGAGGCGACGATCAGCAGGAACGGCGCGCAGGAGAGGAGGGCCCGCAGGGCCGAGCCGCCGGTCGCGCCCTCGGCCGTCGCGGGGGCGAGCGAGGGGTCCGCCCGCACCCGCAGCAGCGTGTAGCCGACGAAGAGCGTGGCGAGCAGGAGGCCCGGAAGCACGCCCGCGACCAGAAGCCCGGCCACCGAGACGTTGGCGAGGGTCGCGATGATGATCACGAGGACGCTCGGCGGGATCACCGGCGCGAGGCTCGCGCCGCCGAGGATCATGCCGATCGAAAGCCGCCGGTCGTAGCCGCGCCGCGCCATGCCGGGCCAGATGGTGCGCGCCATCATCGCCGAGACGGCCATGTTCGAGCCTGAGAGCGCGCCGAAGACCGCCGAGAGCGCGCCCGCCAGCACGAACTGGCGGCCGACGACACGCCCGATCAGGCGGTCCATGGCCTCGAACAGCACCTCCGTCGCGCCGGAGCGGAACAGGATCTCCCCCATCAGCACGAACAGCGCGATCGCGGTCAGCGTTCCGGTCGTCGCGGTGCTGAAGATCGAGTTGACCACCAGGCCGAAGCCGCGCTCGCCCAGCAGCATCGCGACGCCGGCCCCGTTCACGATGAGGAAGGACAGGAAGACCGGAGCGCCGAGAAGGAACAGCGCCACCAGGAGCCCGGCGGCCGCGGCGACGAGCGCCAGAGGATCCATCGCGTCAGCCCTCCTCTCGCTCGGGCGAGACCGCGAGCCGCGCGAAATGCAGCGCGGAGCCGGCGAAGCCGTAGGCGATCCAGATCGAGATCCAGCCCTTCTGCACGGGCCAGGCGGCCATCATCCGCACCTCGCGCTGGAACTGGCGGGACGTCTCGTCGGCCGACAGCTCGGCGAGGCCGAGGCAGATCAGCGCCCCGGCCGCCGCCACCGCGCGGGCGATCGCCCCCCTCACGCGAGGCGGCAGACGCTCGACCATGACGGTCACCGCCACGTGTCCGCCCCGCCGCGTCACCTCCGGCATCGCCATGAACGTGACGAAGAGCAGGAGATAGGAGACGAGATCCGCCGACCATCGGGTCGGCGCGTCGAAGGCGTAGCGGGCGACCACCTCGTAGACGTAGGCCGCGACGATGCCTGCGAGACCCGCCATGGCGAGCCGCATCCCGGCCTCGGTCAGCGCGTCGTGCGCGCGGCCGAGGCCCCGGGCGGCCCGCGCGAGCCTGCCCGGGTCGGCTTCGCCCGGCGAGGAGGAGGTCGCCCGCATCCGCCTCACTCCGTCAGGCCGGCTTCGATCGCGAGGGCCCGCAGCTCGACCGCGGCCTCGCCGCAGCAGTCCTCGCCGAGGCTCCAGATCGCGTCGATGAAGGCGGACTCGACCGCGGCCGCCATCTCGGGCGAAAGCCGCTGCACCTCGACGCCGAGCCCGTCGAGGGTGGCGTCCTCCTCGGCCTGGATGGCGTTTCCGATCCAGGGCATCTCGAGCTCGGTGAGACGTCCGGCCTCGAGCAGGACGTCCCGCTCGTCTTCGGTCAGGCTCTGCCAGACGTCGAGGTTGACGAAGACGGGCTGCGTGGCGGCGCCGAAGGTCGGACGCAGGCGGTAGTCCGCGACCTCGTAGTGCTTCATGGAGACCATGCCGGCGGCGGGCCAGCCGGCGCCCTCGACGATGCCGGTCTGCAGCGCCGAGTAGATCTCGGAGCCGGGAAGCACGACCGGCTCGGCGCCGAGCGCGCGGATCGGGCCGAAATAGGTCGGCGTGCCGCGGATCTTGCGCCCGGCGAGGTCGCCGTTGTCGCTCAGCGGCTCCTTGGTGAAGAGATGGTAGCCCTCCATGCTCACCGACATCATCGCCACCATCTTCAGGTTGTGGCGCTGCCGATAGAAGGCGTCCACCGCGTCCCAGACGCCGCTCTCGCGTCGAGCGACGGGGTCGACGTCGATGGCGTCGACGGTCAGGGCGAGGCCGCCCTCGCCCGCGTGGAAGACGGGATGGGTGTAGAGCATGTCGAAGGCGCCGACCGAGACGGGGGAGAGCTGCTCGAAGATCGGCACCGCCTCCGGACCGGAGATCGTCACGGTGACGGCGTCCCCGCCGATCCGTTCGACGTTCTCGAGATAGCGCTCGAGCACGGCGTAGGTCGGCTTCTGGGTGCTGTCGAAGCTCGACAGCAGGGTCAGTTCGGCCGCCGCGGCGGGAACGACCGCGGCGACGGACAGGAGCGCCGCGCCGGCGAGGACGGCTGGGCGAGAGGCGGTCTGGATCATGGCTCTGGTCTCTCCGTTTTCAGGTTGCGCGTTCGATAGGCTTTTTTGCGTCCGATATGCTGATCTGGTGGGCATTTGTGGATTGACGCCGCCTTTCGAATCAGCGATATGGTAAGCAGACATTTACTTAAGATGCCACAGCGGGGGGCCGACGCCACCTCTTTCCTCCGCCGCGTCGCCGGAGAGGGATCCGAAATGACCGAGCCGAGCCTGTCCGCGGCGGACGCGCGTCGCGCGGCGATCGCCGCCTGGGAGCCGACGCTCGGCGCGATCGTCGCGACCGACGAAACCGCCTTCGACGCACTCGAGGCGGGCGAAGGCAGCCTCGCAGGCGTCGCCGTGGGCGTGAAGGACGTGATCGACGTCGCCGGCTTCGCGACGCGCAACGGCAGCGCCGCCTGCGAGGACGCCGCGCCGGCGCACCGCGACGCGGCGGTCGTCGCCGCCCTGCGCGCCGCCGGCGCCGCGATAGTGGCGAAGACCGCCTCGACCGAGTTCGCCTTCACCGATCCGACGTCGACCCTCAATCCTCACGATCCGGCGGCGACGCCCGGCGGTTCGAGCAGCGGCTCGGGCGCCGCGGTCGGCGCCGGGGCGCTGGACCTCGCCCTCGGCACGCAGACGGCCGGCTCGCTCTGCCGCCCCGCCGCCTATTGCGGCGCCGTCGGTTTCAAGCCGAGCCGCGGCGCGCTCTCCACCGAGGGCATGACGCCCCTCGCCCCCTCCTTCGACACGATCGGCTTCATCGCCCGGGACGTCGCGCTGGCGAAGGCGGCTTTCGCCGCGTGCGGCGGCGACGTCTCCGCCCCTGAGACGCCGGCCGGCATGTCGGTGGCGCGCGCCGCGACGGACCCCGCCGCGCCCGTCACGCCCGAAGCGTCGGCGGCGCTGGAGGCCGCGCAGACGCGGCTCGGGCGGCTCGGGGTCGAGACCGGGGCCGCGCCCCAAGTCGTGGACCTGGCCGCCGTCGTCGCGGACCACCGGACCGTCATGCTGGCCGAAGCCGCCGACTCGCACGGCCCTTCACTTCAAGGTCGCGAAGCCCTCCTCCGCCCGAACTTCCGCGCGGCTCTGGAGGAGGGGCGAAGCCTCGCGCCGGCCAAGGTCGCGGGCGCGCGCGCCCGCCTTGCGGAGGCGCGCGTCCGCTTCTGGGAGGCGGTCGCGGCCTTCGACGCGCTGATCACCCTGCCCACGCCGGGCGCCGCGCCGGATCGGGCAGGCGGCACCGGCTACCAGCACCTGCTGACGCCGTGGACGGTGTTCGGCGGCCCGCTGGTCTGTCTGCCGTGGGGAGCGGACGCGGGGGGCCGGCCGCTCTCGGTCATGCTGGCGGCGCGGCCCGGGGCGGATGCGTCGCTGCTCGCCCTCGCGGCGAGACTGGAGGCCGAGGCGCCTCGGCGGCCGGCGCCCGCGCTCAGTCGCGCTTCAGCGTGACGATGGCGTCGACCTCGACCGCGGCGTCTCCGGGCAGGCCGGCGACGCCGACGGCCGTCCTTGCGTGAACGCCGTCCTCGCCGAACACGTCCCGGAAGACGGCCGTCGCCCCGTCGATCACCTTCGGGCTCCAAGGGAAGCGTGGCGTGCAGTTGACGAAGCCGCCGAGGCGCATCACGGCCTCGACACGGTCCAGATCGCCGTCGCAGGCGAGCTTGAGGCAGTGGATCAGATTCAGGGCGCATACCTTCGCCGCCTCGCGCGCCGCCTCGACGGACGCGCCGCCGTCG
>DATFKM010000332.1:0-4692 GCA_035268645.1 Paracoccaceae bacterium
TCATGCCTGGTCCCGGGTCATGCGAGGGGTTGCGGGGGGCGCGCCTCGAGCGCCTCGGAGATGTAGAAGCCGCTCGCGACGCGCTCGTGGCTGCGCAGGCTCCAGCCGGCGAGGGCGGGCTGCGCCTCGGCCCGACGCGCGAGCGTGGCGGCCGCGACCGGCTGAATCGCCGGCGAGCGGTCGGAGCGGGGAAAGAGCTTGCCCGCGGCCCACATCGCCGAGAGCGCGGGCGTCGCCGGCGCGACGGTGAAGGCGACGGAGCCCCGGACGCGCGGGGCGAGCCGGGCCAGCGCCGAGGCGATGTCGTCGGGGCGGTAGTGGATCAGGCTGTCCATCGCGACCACGTGGTCGAAGGCGCCGAGGGCGGGGTCGGTCATGTCGCCGGTGCGCCAGTCGATCCGCGCCGCGACGGCGGGATCGACGGCGCCCGCCGCACGGTCGCGCGCGATGCCGACGAGGGTGGGCGAGATGTCGATGGCGACGACCTCCGCTCCGCGCCGCGCCGCCTCCACCGCGAGCTGGCCGACGCCGCAGCCCGCGTCGAGCAGGCGCAGCCCGGTCAGGTCCTCGGGCAGCATCCCCAAAAGGACGCCGCGCATCCGGTCGCGCCCCGCGCGCACGGTCGCCCGGATGCGGCTGACCGGGGCGTCCGAGGTCAGCTTCGCCCAGGTCTGGGCCGCGGTCCGGTCGAAGTATTCCTCGAGACGGACGCGGGTGCGGTCGTAGGTGGCGTTCACGTCGCGCGCCTCTCTCAATCGAAGCCGAGGAGTTCGAAGATCTCGCGATCCTCGAGGGGGGCGGGGGCCATCGATTCCGTGCCGTTCCACAGCGTCTCGGCGAGGCGGACGTATTCCTTCCGGACCTGCACGACGTCCTCGGCGTCGTCCATCTGGAACAGCGTCTTCTTCTTGAGGCGCGAGCGGCGGATCGCGTCGACGTCGGCCAGATGCGCGAGGCGCTTGAAGCCGACGACGTCGCAGTAGCGGTCGACCTCGTCGGTGTCCTTGGAGCGGTTGGCGACGCAGCCGGCGAGGCGGACGTCGTAGTTCTTCGACTTGGCCTGCACCGCGGCGATGATGCGGTTCATGGCGTAGATCGAGTCGAAGTCGTTGGCGGTGACGATCAGCGCCCGGTCGGCGTGCTGGAGCGGGGCCGCGAAGCCGCCGCAGACGACGTCGCCGAGGACGTCGAAGATCACGACGTCGGTCTCCTGCAGGAGGTGATGCTCCTTCAGGAGCTTCACGGTCTGGCCGACCACGTAGCCGCCGCAGCCGGTGCCGGCCGGCGGGCCGCCCGCCTCGACGCAGAGCACGCCGTTGTAGCCTTCGTAGACGAAGTCCTCCGGGCGCAGCTCCTCGGGGTGGAAGTCGACGTCCTTGAGGGTGTCGATCACCGTCGGGACCAGCTTGCCGGTCAGCGTGAAGGTGCTGTCGTGCTTCGGATCGCAGCCGATCTGCAGGACGCGCTTGCCGAGCTTGGTGAAGGCGACCGAGAGGTTGGAGGAGGTGGTGGACTTGCCGATCCCGCCCTTGCCGTAGACCGCGAAGACCTTGGCCCCCTCGATCTTGTCGGTCGGGTCCATGCGGACCTGGACGGAGCCGTCGCCGTCCTCGCCCTTGAGGACGGGCGGCGCGGATCTGGTGTCGAGCGGGCTCATTGGCGCGTCTCCCTACTGAGCGGCGATGGATGCGGCGGGCTGGACGGGTTCGTCCTCGAAGACGCCTTCGAGGCGGTCCTCCAGCTCCTCCGCGCCCCGGCGAAGGGCTTCGAGGGTGGCGTCGTCGGGCTGCCAGTAGGCGCGCTCGTGCGCCTCCAGCAGACGGTTGGCGAGGCGGGCGGAGGCCTGCGGGTTCAGCTCCGCGAGGCGGCGGCGCATCTCCTCGTCGAGCACGTAGGTCTCGGAGAGGCGCTGATAGACCCAGGGATCGACCTGGCCGGTGGTGGCCGACCAGCCGAGGGCGTTGGTGACGTGGGCCTCGATCTCCCGCACGCCCTCGCGGCCGTGGCGGAGGAGGCCCTCGTACCACTTGGGGTTCAGGGTGCGGGTGCGCGTCTCGAGCGCGACCTGCTCCTTGAGGGTGCGGACCTTGCCGTCGCCGCGGGTGGAGTCGCCGATGTAGACCGCCGCCTCCTCGCCCTTGGCGCGGCGAACGGCGCGGGAGACGCCGCCGAGCGTGTCGAAGTAGTGGTCGATGGTGGTGACGCCGAGCTCCACGCTCTCGAGGTTCTGATAGGCGACGTCGACGTCGCGCAGCATGGTCTGGAGCAGCGCCGCCTGCGGCGCGGGCTTGCCGTCGCGCCCGTAGGCGAAGGACTTGCGGGCCTCGTAGGCGTCGGCGAGCTCGTCCTCCCCGCCCCACTGGCCGGAGCCGATCAGCGCGTTGACGTTGGCGCCGTAGGCGCCGTCGGCGTTGGAGAAGACGCGGAGGGCGGCGGTCTCGAGGTCCGTGCCGCGCTCCTCCGCGTAGGCGAGGGCGTGGGCGCGGACGAAGTTGTCCTCCGGCCCCTCGCCCTCGGCGTCGGCGGCGAGCCAGGCGGCCTCGGCCAGCATCCGGGTCTGGATCGGCAGCAGGTCGCGGAAGATGCCGGAGAGGGTGACCACCACGTCGATGCGCGGGCGCCCGAGCTCCGCGAGCGGGATCAGCTCGGCGCCCGAGAGGCGGCCGTAGCCGTCGAAGCGCGGGCGGGCGCCGAGGAGGTGCAGCGCCTGGGCGATCGGCCCGCCCTCGGACTTGAGGTTGTCCGCGCCCCACAGGACGAGCGCGACGGAGCGGGGCAGCGCGCCGGAGTCCGCGACGTGGCGGTCGAGGAGCTTGCGAGCCTGCCTGGCGCCGTCCTGCATGGCGAAGACCGAGGGCATGCGGAACGGATCGAACGCGTGCAGGTTGCGGCCCGTCGGCAGGATCTCGGGCGTGCGCACCACGTCGCCGCCGGGCGCCGGGTGGATCCAGCGGCCGTCGAGCGCGGCGAGGAGGGCCGGGGTCTCGGTGTCGGCGGCGAGGTGGTGCGCGGCTGTCACCAGTCGCTCGGGCAGCGCCTCGCCGGCATAGGTCTCGGGCCGCTCGCCCGCGAGCGCGGCGGCGGCGAGGGCTTCGAGCGCGGCGGGGCGCGCCTCGGTCCCCTGCCCCTCGGCCATCACGCCGAGCAGCTCGGCGAGCCGGCCGGCATCGCGCTTCGCGCCGACGACGTGGAAGCCGTCGGGGATCCACGCCTCCTCGGCCTCGGCGAGCTGGGCCATCAGCTTGAGCGCGGCGGCGTCGACGTCGTCCCAGGCGGGCTCGGCCGCGCAGAGGTCGAGCGCGGCGGCCTGCGCCTGGAGCAGCTCCGCGAGGTCGTCGCGCTCCGGCGCGCCGGGAAGCAGCGCGCGGAACCGGTCGAGCGTGCCCTTGAGCTCCACGAGGCCCTTGTAGAGGCCGGCATGGGCCAGCGGCGGCGTCATGTAGGTGACGATCGTCGCCGCGCCGCGGCGCTTGGCCAGGGCGCCCTCCGAGGGGTTGTTCGCGGCGTAGAGATAGACGTTCGGCAGGTCCGCGATCAGCCGGTCCGGCCAGCAGGACCAGCCGAGGCCCGACTGCTTGCCCGGCATGAACTCGAGCGCGCCGTGCATGCCGTAGTGGAGCACGGCGTGGGCGTCGAACTCCTCGCGCAGGTAGCGGTAGAAGGCGTTGAAGGCGTGGGTCGGCGCGAAGCCCTTCTCGAAGAGGAGGCGCATCGGGTCGCCCTCGTAGCCGAAGGTCGGCTGGACCCCGACGAAGACGTTGCCGAGATGGGCGCCGAGCACGAAGACGCCGCGCCCGTCGGCCTGCACCTTGCCCGGCGCGGGACCCCAGGCGGCCTCGATCTCCTTCAGGTGCGGCTCGCCGCTCACCAGCCAGTCGGCGGGCATGTGCGCGGCGACGTTGGCGTCCTGGCCGTAATGCGCCGCGTTGCCGCCGAGGATCGCGGCGCGCAGGGCCTCGACGCTCTCGGGCACGTCGACGTCGTAGCCGGCGGCCTTCATGGCGCGGAGGGTGTTCAGCAGGCTCTCGAACACCGCGAGATAGGCGGCGGTGCCGACGGCGCCGGCGTTCGGCGGGAAGCCGTAGAGCACCACCGCGACGCGGCGGTCCGCGGGGCGCGCGAGGCGCAGGCGCACCAGCTTGGCGGTGCGGTCGGCGAGGCGCTCGATCCGCTCGGGGCACGGGGCCATCGCGCGGGCCTTCTCGCCCGCCCGGCAGCCGCGCTCGCAGCCGGCGCAGGCGCCCTCCTCGCCGAGGCGGCCGGCGAAGACCATCGGGTTGGTGGCGCCGTCGATCTCCGGCAGGGCCACCATCATGGTGTTCTCGATCGGGCTGAGGCCGCGGTCGGAGCCCTGCCACTGGTCGAGGCGCTGGAACTCCAGCGCATGCGCGGCGATGTAGGGGACGTCGAGCTTCGCCAGCGTGTCCTCGGCGGCGGCGCTGTCGTTGTAGGCGGGGCCGCCGACGAGGGAGAAGCCGGTCAGCGAGATCAGGGCGTCGATCTTCGTGCGCTCGCCGTCGTGGAAGAAACCCTCGCAGACCGGGCGGCCGTCGAGCCCGGCGGCGAAGCCGGGGATCACGCGCAGGCCCCGGGCCTCCAGCGCCTCGATCACCGCGTCGTAATGGGCGGTGTCGCCGGCGAGGACGTAGGAGCGCATCAGGAGCAGGCCGACCGTGCCCTTCGGGGTGGACG